>JAFCCF010000014.1 GCA_017610325.1 Candidatus Aminicenantota bacterium
CTTTTGCAACTTCTTTATCTTTTCGATAAGGTGATATTCAAAATAAGGTTCAGCTGCAAACAATGCTGCAGCAGCGAAAACAAAAACCCATTTTAGTATTGGCATTGGTTCAAGCAGGGCAAATAAACCGCAGGCAATAATCAATATAAGGGTAATCCACTTAACCTTTTTCCTTGCTTGTTGAAATTCCGGAGAGTCACCGGCAGGTGCAGCACCCCCTCCCCTCTTAAAGAACCCTTCTTCTGCTTTCTCGGCCTTAATCCTTTCTTTCAGCTCTTGTTTTGCGAGCTTTGGCATCTGATAACCTGGCTGACCCTGGACCATCATATTTATGTCACTGCTGGCATTTCTGTGTTGCGCCCAAAGAACCTCAGCTTCAATCTCCTTCGTCATATCTTTTTCACTTTTTCCCTTCTGCAAACTATCTTTGCCGGCTTTTACTATCTCAACTCCTTTTTTTCCAGCTTCCAACAGTCCTTTTACTTGTTCAGGGTTAATTGACGCCATTGTTATTCGTATATAATTTTATAGAACTCAACCTTCACCTCTGTTTTTGCTGTTGAATTACCTACCTTGGCCTTAATTCAACAATAAGATTCACAACGTCAATTGCGTTTGCGTCAGGCTCTAATTTAAGCCAGTTGTTGATTGGCCTGATTATATCATATGATATTTTTGTTGTGTAAAGCAGGCCATCTGAATCAATATATTTTGGCTTTCCATTCACAACCATGATTGCTTTCCTGTCATCCCCGGTGTCTGCAAATTCCAATGTAACATATACATCAAGCTCACCGTCCTGCAAAGCATTGAACAGGACTTCGTTCAAGTCAAAGTAATATATTGGATAAGCAAAGTCCTTCAGGTACGAGTCAATCTTGATAAGGTCAATGAGGTATGAGCCCTTCTCTGTTTTGAATACCACAAAGTTGTCTCCCTCCTTTAGGTACCTTGGCGGGAACTCTTTGACATTCAACATGCCACAATCCGGTATTCCATTAAATATCTGGTAACCATTTATACTCACATCAAGCACACCAACTTCTGCCTGGTTACAATCTGGGTCAAACTTCAGCACATTCCTCTCAAGGTTAGCATATTCTGACCCAGAAACATAGAACACATTTGTACTCTTCTGCCTGCTCACATCTGTGATGTCTGCAAAAACCTTGACATCATTGAATGTATATTCATTGGTCAGCCAAAACTTCCAGCCAACAGAAGCTACCTCAAACCTCAGCACATTTTCGTCCTTAAGTAGGTCATGCGGAAGTTCAACAGGCTCAGGACTGTCCATCAGCAACTCATTTTCATATATAACCTTATTATTAAGGATAAGGGTCACCATGCCGATGTGCTTTGTTGCTTGGAATGAGAGCATAACATCATCTGTGTTTATAAGATTTGGCAACTCAAATCTAACCTCGTTTGCTTTTTTCTCAAATATGTTGTTCTTGATATTAAATGCATTAAACTGTTCAATTATCTGACTCTCTGTCGTTTTGAACAAGGTGAATGCATTAATTGGATGCTCATAATGATTAAATCTGAGATAATCCAACCTCCTTGGGCTTTCATGCAACAAGGTAAGATTCTCATAAATCACATCTATTTCAGATGTGCCGGTAGTATTATCCTCGCCGTATAAAAGCTCATCCCTGTATTCGCTTGGCACAAGAAGAACATATAATACAATCACCAAGCCAAGTAATAAGATAAAAGCAGCAGTGTTTCCCGCAGCTTGCGATTTTTTGTTTTGCATTTTCCCTCTTTTAGACCTATATTTATCTATAAGTCGATTTATGTGGTATCCCATTTATATCTTTTTCTATTTTTTCCTCAAAAAAGTAAAGTTTTTTATACAAATACGCAAATATCTACTCTCATGAAAATACTACATAAGAACCTGAAAAAACAGGAAGTAAAACTGCAGGTTGAGAATCAGGAAGATTTATGGTACCTCAGCGGCATGATAGACCCAGGGGATTTGGTTAGAGGATACACCCTTAGGAAGATAAAGATTGGCGGTGATGACCAGAGAAAAGCGCAGGTTAAGAGAAAAAGAGTGCGCATAACAGTACAAGCTGAAAAGATAGATTATAAGCCAGACATGCTCAAGGTTCTTGGCATAATAACTGAAGGCCCAGACGATGTGCAGAGGGGAACACACCACACTTTCACGCTAGAAGAAAATACAACCGCCACAATAATCAAGCAGCGATGGCTTAAGTACCAGTTAGACAGACTGAACGAGGCAGCCACTGTAAAGCTGCCGAAGATTCTTATTGTTGTGCATGATAGGGAGAGTGCATTTTTTGCAAGGCTCAAGAGGAATAATTATGAGGTGTTGAGCAGTTTCCATGGCTCTGTCCAGAAAAAAGCAGACAATGTTCAGGCAACCGGCAATTTCTATGTAGATGTTATTAAACAGATAACAGAGTATGACTTGCGCTATAAGCTTGACAGCATTGTGATTGCAAGCCCGGCATTCTTCAAGGAAGACCTAATGAAAAACCTAGGAGACAAAGAACTAAAGAAAAAGATAGTGCTTGCAACCTGCTCATCAGCAACAGAGAATGCATTCAAAGAGGTTCTTAAGAGAAACGAGGTCAAGGACGTGTTGAGAAAAGATAGAATAAGCAAAGAGATTGTACTGGTAGACGAACTACTGGGAGAGATTTCAAAGGCAAAGCTTGCTGCTTACGGACTTGGACACACCAAAGAAACAGCAGAAGCAGGCGCAGTAAAAAGCTTGCTGATAAGTGATGGCTTTATCCAAACCATGAAAGAAAAAGACAAGTATGCAGAGATAGATTCAATTATGAAAATTGTGGAACAGACACGTGGTGTAATACACATCATCAGCTCAGATAATGATGCAGGCAAGAGCCTTGACGGCTTAGGGGGCATCGCAGCAATTCTTAGATATTCTATCTAAAATGTACTATACTTATCTTCTTTATTAGCGAAACTTATTTATATGCTGCAGTCTATATACATCTTAATGAGGCAGCCAAAAGACTTGGACAGCATCAAGAAGGAAGATGCACCAAAAAAATGTCCGGACTGCGGTAGTGTGGACCTAGACAACCGAGGCGGTGAAATATTTTGTAAAAAATGCGGTCTTGTCATTGATTGAGCAACCGAAACACTTTCAACCTTTCTAGCTATTTTTCCCAATCTTCTAATAGAACATTTTATATATGAAAATAGAATCTGCAGTTTTAATTATTATCAAAAAACATAGACTGGGGTGATTTAAGATGCTATATATGGCAGTTATAATCTTGGTTGCGGTTTTCGCATTGGTGATTGCAGCACTCACTGCAAAGAATATAATGAAGAAACCCGAGGGAACGCCAAAGATGCGCGAACTTTCTTCAATTATATATCAGGGTGCTATGGTTTTCCTTAACAAGGAATATAAAATCCTTGTTGTATTCATAATCATTATTGCTGCCCTGTTGTGGTATCTTATAAGCCCCAGCTTGTCTATTGCATTTATTGTGGGTGGAATATTTTCTGCATTGGCAGGCAACATTGGCATGAGAATCGCCACAAAATCAAATGCTAGGACTGCATTTGCAGCAAAGAAAAAACTTAAGGCAGGTCTTGAGGTTGCATTTTCGTCAGGGGTTGTAATGGGTCTAACTGTTGTTGGCCTGGGCCTGTTAGGGGTAGCAATTTTATATCTAATATTCAAAGATCCCAACATAATCTATGGCTTTGGCTTTGGAGCATCAAGCATTGCGCTCTTTGCCAGAGTTGGCGGTGGCATCTTCACAAAGGCAGCTGATGTTGGTGCAGATATTGTTGGGAAAGTTGAGGCAGGCATCCCCGAGGATGATCCAAGGAACCCTGCAGTGATTGCAGACAATGTAGGCGATAATGTAGGTGATGTTGCTGGCATGGGTGCTGACTTGTTTGAGAGCTATGTGGACAGCATCATCGCAGCAATGGTGCTTGGAATGTTTGTATTTGTCGCAGGTTCACAGGGTGTGCTGCTTCCAATGATGCTGGCTGCAGTTGGGATTGTGTCAGCCATAATTGGTACATTCGTTGTCAAGATAGTAAAATCAAGTAAACCAGAGACAGCCCTTAACATGGGTAT
Source organism: Candidatus Aminicenantota bacterium (assembly GCA_017610325.1). Classification (GTDB taxonomy): domain Archaea; phylum Nanobdellota; class Nanobdellia; order Woesearchaeales; family JAFCCF01; genus JAFCCF01. Next base: position 4,112 of record JAFCCF010000014.1, read on the forward strand.
ATTCTCATCTGCAATCGTCATGGCAATACTGTCTTTCCTGCTTATCAAGTATTATATCAATGACCTTACTGTATTCTATGCGGCTGTTGCAGGGCTTGTTGGCGGAATCGTGATTGGCCTTTCAACAGAGTATTACACCTCTTTACACAGGAAGCCAGTCAAGAATATCGCAGAATCTGCAAAGGCAGGTGCAGCAACAGCTATAATCAGTGGATTGTCAATTGGAATGATCTCTACAATCATACCTGTGCTTGCAGTCTCAGTTGTTATCCTAGTTGCGTACTATTTTGCAGGCCTATATGGGATAGCAATTGCCGCAGTTGGAATGCTTTCAACACTTGGCATAACCCTTGCAACTGACGCCTATGGTCCGGTTGCAGACAATGCAGCAGGAATAGCAGAGATGGCTAAAATGGGCAAACTCACAAGGAAAAGGGCCGAAAGCCTGGATGCTGTTGGTAACACCACTGCAGCAATCGGCAAGGGCTTTGCAATTGGTTCTGCAGCCCTTACAGCACTTGCATTATTTGCATCATACACCCAGGTTGTATCACAATACACAGGTATTAAACTTGTAATTAATTTGACAGCACCACAAGTCATAGTTGGCCTTTTTATTGGTGCACTTATGCCATTTGTGTTTTCAGCATTAACTATGAATGCAGTTGGCAAGGCCGCATTCCAAATTGTAAATGAGGTCAGAAGGCAGTTCAAGAAGATAAAGGGTCTGAGGGAAGGCAAGACAAAGCCAGACTATCACCGTTGCATACACATAAGCACGCGTGCAGCACTTACACATATGATTATACCTGGTCTGCTGGCAGTCATTGTACCAGTTGCCATCGGCCTGCTGCTTGGAGCAGAAGCATTGGGGGGCTTGCTTGTCGGAGTTACTGCAGTTGGCTTCCTTATGGCGGTTATGATGGCAAATGCAGGGGGTGCTTGGGACAATGCAAAGAAGTATGTTGAAGGGGGCAAGCTCGGCGGAAAAGGCTCAGATACCCATAAGGCAACGGTTGTGGGAGATACAGTGGGTGATCCATTCAAGGATACTAGCGGACCAAGCCTGAACATCCTAATAAAACTAATGTCAATAGTTGCCCTGGTGTTTGTCCCATTAATTGTCAAATATGGTGGTTACTTACTTGGTTGAGTAACTTGATAACACCACTAAGCAATATTAACCAACTTTCATTTTCTTTTTTTTTGATTTGATACTCTTCTAGAATAGTAATATTTAAATACAAGTAATGGTTTTTATTATTTCTCAGAGGGGTACTGACAATTTCAACAAATATATTTACAAAAATTGAGTCTTTTTTGTGTTACTCCTCTATGATAACTAAGAAACTAAACCCTTTCAGAGTGAACACTTTTAGAGAGTAAAAAATCACAACATATTAATAGTAGCGGAAAATTCATCCCTGTATAACAATAAAAGGGGGGTGTAGTAACATGATTGTTAAAGAAGAATTTTTAAGTAAGTTGAGAAGGTATTTCTCGCTAAACCTATATGAGGTTAAGATTTGGACTGCCTTGCTTTCTAGGGGTGTCAGCACTGCAGGTGAGCTGAGTGATATTGCAAATGTTCCAAGGTCTAGGAGCTACGATGTTCTCGAGTCCCTTGAAAAGAAGGGATTTGTTGTTATGAAACTTGGCAAACCAATTAAGTATATTGCAGTACCACCTGGAGAAGTTATTGAAAGAGTAAAGAAGAACATGAGAAAGAGTGCAGAGGACAAGGTCAAGAGGCTGACTGATCTTAAGAACACTGAAGTGCTTAATGAACTTAACACCTTGCACACACAAGGTGTTGAGCTTGTGGAGCCAACAGACCTGTCTGGGAGCCTGAGGGGAAGGCATAACCTTTACAACCACATTGAGCTTACTATTAGAAATGCAGAAGAGTCTGTTATTATCATGACAACTTCTCAGGGCTTGATGAGAAAAGTGGAAGGCCTGAAACCAACACTCGAGCTTATTAAGAAGAGGGGTGTTAAGATTAAGATTGCAGCACCATTGACAAAGGAAACCAAGGCAACTGTTAAGGATATCTCTGATGTTGCAGAGGTCAGGAACACAGATACCAAGGCAAGGTTCATCATTGTTGATGGAAAGGAAATAATCTTCATGGTGCTGAATGATTCTGAAGTACATCCAACATACGATATCGGAATCTGGGTAAACACGCCATTCTTCGCATCAGCATTACAGGAACTGTTTTCGCTCGCATGGAAGAGTATGAAAACTGTAAAAGAAGTTGCGAAATAATTTTTTTATTTTTTCTTCTAGTTTCTTGCTAATAGATCATAGAATACATCAAACACGGCTTTGTCAGTTGTTGCAAGATAGAATTTAGCACCAATCTCGTCACAAGTCTTCTGAATCTTTGCACTGTGCGCATTGAGTTCATCTAGGTACCTTTTCCTTAACCTGCTGCTCACATAGGTCCTTAACACTACGTCTGATTCAGAGTCATGTAGTTTTACATCGCCAATTATGTCAAGCTCCCGTTCTGTCCTGTCAAGTACCTGTATGACCTTGACATCATTATTCGCCAGCCTGTACAGGCCGTGCTTAATCTGTTCAAAGTCAAACAAGAAGTCAGAGATTATAACAATAAGAGACTTTGAAGAGATTGTTTTCCTGAACTTCATCATCATTTCTTCAAAATTAGACTGCCCGACTGTCTTGAGGTTATTTAGATAATCAATCATTGCTGCAAGATGTCCCATTCCGCGCTTTGGTTTGAAGTAACTAAGTCTGTCTGAGAATGTTGAGAATACAAATCTCTCATTGTTCCTCATTGCAAGGTATGCGAATCCAATACCAAGCATGCTAGCATAATGAAACTTGCTTACCTGTGTCCCAAAATTCATGGATTTTGAAAAGTCAACAACAACATGGACGCTTAGGTTCTTCTCCTCCTCAAATCGCTTCACGTGCAGCTTATCCGTCCTTGCAAAAATGTTCCAGTCAATCAGCCTGATATCATCACCACTTACATATTTTCTCAGGTCCTTCAGAACAGTACCTGAACCGTACATTGTACTACGCTGTGCACCAGTAAAACTACTTGTTACTTTTTTTTTAATAATTAGGTTAAACCTATTGAGCTGATCCAGAAAGCTTGTGTCAATCATCTTAGACCTTGTCCAGAATCTCCTTAATCACATCATCTGTAGTTAGCCCTTTCCTCTCTGCTTCGAAGTTCAGGATTATTCTATGTCTCAGCACAGGATATGCCATTGCAACCATATCCTTTTCACTTACGTGATTCCTTCCTTTGATTAGGGCATTTGCCTTTGATGCTAGGATTAACCCAATAGATGCTCTTGGGGATGCGCCATATTCAATCAAATCCTTCTTTGTTCGAGTTAGGTGCACTAGCTTAAGTGCCTTCTTCTTCAGGTCATTTGCAATTGGTACCTGCTTTGCAAACTCTTGGAGCGCTACCAAAGAATTCTTTCCAATTGTTTTTCTCACAGCAACATCTTTTTGTTTTACTCCATACTGCTCTAATATTTTGAATTCTTCTTCTTCACTGGGATAACCTATTTTTATCTTGAGCAGAAACCTGTCAGCCTGCGCTTCTGGGAGTGGATACGTACCCTCCTGCTCAATTGGGTTCTGGGTTGCGAGCACAAGGAATGGCCTATCCAACGCATATGTTTTATTTGCCACAGTGACCTGCTTCTCTTGCATTGCCTCAAGCATGGCGGACTGCGTCTTAGGCGTTGCTCTGTTAATCTCATCCCCAAGAACGAGATTAGCGAATATCGGGCCCTGCTGGAACTTGAAGAATCGCTTTCCACCTACCTCTTCGATAATCTGTGTGCCCGTGATATCAGATGGCATGAGGTCCGGGGTAAACTGTATCCTTGAAAATTCAAGGTCCATTACATCTGCAAGAGTTTTTACCATCAAAGTTTTTCCTAAGCCAGGAAATCCTTCAAGCAGGGCATTGTTACCCGTCAACATTGCACACATAATCTGTTCCATTACTTCTCTCTGCCCAATAACAACCCTCTCAATCTCTTTAAACAAATTATCAAAAGTCTTGCCTAATTTTTCATAATCCATTTTACTCACCTGTTTATCTGTTCAAAATAATCTTTAATTAATTTCTGCTGCTCCTTTGGAACAATCGATTCATCATAATCAGCTGGTGTTGGAACAATCTCTTCTGGAGGAAATTCATTAAAACTTTTATCTTCTATATCCTTGATGTTTTTAAAATCATCGCTTCCTTCTTGTAGGTCAAAAGACATTTCAAGCTTCCTGCCCTTGAGCGTTGCAACAGACATTTCACCATATATGTCTTCAAAAGAGGCATTGCCGGCACCTTCTGACTCATTCTCGCTTGCAGCGCCATCATCTAGGTTGTCACCCCCACCAATTCCAAACAAATCCCACACATACCCCTTAAACTGGAAATTAATGTCAGTTCCACTAATGGCATCATTAAGGTTTAGTACATGGATGTTGAGCGATGTTACAAATATTGTAAGGAAAAATAGTAAGCATATAAGCACTATCTTAAGCGAGAGGGTCCCAGCGTCGATGAACGAAGAAACCTTAACCTTTCTCAGCTTTGTAACAACATCCTCTCTTAGCTTTTGCACAATAAGGTTGTCCTCTTTTACTGTGTCAGCAGCGGTTCTCAGCTTTTCAAACAAACCAGGATACATCTTCTCAACATTAATCAGTTTGACATTTTTTAAATTTCTGTTAACCTTCACAATAAAATATATAACTGCAGGTATTATAGATACATATGGGAAGAGGTTGAACAAGCTAAGCACACAATATACTGCCAGAAACATAATTAATGAATTCATTACAGTATCAAATAACGCAATCTGCCGTAGTGTATTTTTCACCTCACTTACAACTGGAAAAAACCCCTTCATTATTGCAGATCCTCTAAGTGTTGGACAGCCCCATACACATCATCCCACGCATTATACAATGAGGTGGAGTTACCTAGGTCTTCAATTAACTCGCCAAGGTTATCAACGTCATTAGAAAGTTGATTAACCCAGCTCTCATAATCATCAACCATATTTTCAAGCTCTTCCTTTGCTGCCTCAACGTCCTCAAGCTCCCCTGTTGTACTGCTGAGCTCTATTTTTACATCACTTAGTTGTTTTTCAGTATTTGAAAGAGTAATTAATGTTGAGCTGAGCCTGGTTTGCGTATCTATCAGGGTTGCATTTAAGGTGTCTTTATCAGTTGTGAGGTCGGTGACCACCACATTAAAATCCTTCTGTTCCTCATCTGACTGGTTTGAGCAGCTCATTAAAGCCAGGTATGTTTCAGAACTCTTGTTCTGTTCACTCTTAAGGGCCGTAATTAATGAATTAGCCTCATTTACTTTCTGATTATACTGGTCATTCATACTCTGGAACGAACGCTGGAAATACACTGTGGTTCCTGCAAATCCAATTATAACTACCGTTATTAACAATAGCAGTGCAAGATTAACATTTCGGTTCAAAAAAGCCATACTAATCTCCCTTAACTTCACTATTTATAAACTTTTTTGTATGCTAAGACCCTTCTAATGAAAATTTCAACAAGAACTACAAACAATGCAAGGAACATGAAGGCCCACCTATGGTGCATCTTTGCTTCTTTTATTATCTTAGCTGAAGATTTTGCATTCTCAATCATGCCATTAATATCATCTTGGTCAAACAAACTACCGCCCGTACGCTCAAGAAGCCCCCTGAACCTTGGGTTAAGGCCAATATACAGGAATTCCTTATGGTTATTGACTGCAAAGTTTGTACCTAATATACTCTGGAAGCCTTCCTCTCTTGGGGTGTACGGCGCAGAATAGAGATTCTCTGCAATCTTGGAAAATTTAATATCTTCCACAACAGGAACCTCGCTGGATTTCACAGTTATCCTTGTTTCAGCATTTATTGTGGTGTCTGGGATAGACACATAATATGTCTCTTTCTTGTTGGGATTCCCAATTGCCCAATTAACAGTTCTGGAAACTAACTGAGAATTATGCTGGCTAAGCAGGTCACCTGCCCAACTATTACCATTGTCTGTTGAGAACACAGCAAGCCTTCCCAAGCCAAACCTGCTCACTGTCAGGATTGGATCTCCATACACGGTGCTCACAATAATTTTCCCGATTGCTTTCGGAACAACCTGGTTAAAGCCAGACACAACAGCACTCAGGTTAAGGTTCTTGCTTATGAAATGATCCCTGTTCCTTATCATCAATGGTTTTGTATCTAGGTCCTTCTCATCATCCTTTCCAAATAAGATATTTACGGACTCAGCAGCCCCAGGCTTAAAATATTCACCCTCGCCAGCCTTTGCAATCTCCTTTAGCTTGGCTGCGTCAGTCTCAGCCCCAATATCAATAGAAAAAGTTCTAATACCTATTTTTAGGGCTTCTTTTACTAACTCAACCGTTTCAAAGAACTTCTTCGTCTTCCCATCGGAAATAAGTATGATGTTTCTTGAACCGGGGGCAGTGCTGAGCATGCCTGCTGCTGACTTAATTCCTACATTTATGAATGTGCCCCCACCATTCCTAAGGCTCTTTATCTTATCAACAAGTCCGACCTTTCCAGAGAGTGCCGAGAGTTCAGAAACAGTAAACGCTTTGTTGTTAAAAGCGATAACACCAACAAGGTTGTTTCTTTTCATCTGGTTCATAATGTCAATTGCAATTGCTTTTTCGACATCAACGCCCTTTTCCTCGCCGAACACTGCCTTGGTGCTTGCTGAGATGTCTATTAGGATAACAATACTTACATCATCCTGCGGCTTTTTTTCTGCTGACCCAACAGTTACTGGTAGAAGGGTCTCAAGGTATGAGTTTTTATAATCCCCATATTCAAATGCATTCTTTCCGCCAAATACCACTATTCCATTCCCCTCACTTACATAGTCTGTCAACCTCTCGACAACATCTTTGCCAAGATGCGTGATTGTTACATCATCAATAATAACCGCGAAGTACTTATCGAGCGATTCAGGGAGTTGTGTTACCCTATCTAGCTCATATAATGTATGGAGTGTCTGGTCAAGGTATGATGGGCCAAGCGATAGAAGCAAAACATCAGGCCTTTTGACTGTCCTTATGCCCTTACGATATATATTATTGTACTCAAACAAATCATCAACTTGAACCTCTGCGATAATCTTATGAGAACCCATTGCAAAACTTCTTGCAATCTTAATCTGGTTCTCTGTTGTCACATCATCAAAAACAGTCTGGCCGTCAATTGTGACTTTTAGTGTTACCTTCTCAATATTCACCTTGTCAATGCCTATAATAAATGTGCTTTCAACACCCTCTACAGTCTCAGATGGCCCAATAACTGATACTGCTACATCACCCTCAATTGGTTCAAGCATTATGCCGCTTACTGTTGTATTGAGCGTGCTTGCCAGCATCATCACGTCATCAAGGTCCTTGCCCTCATAGTTATTCCCATCGCTTATCAGAAGTATATTCTGCTTATCCACATGTTGCAGGATCGCGTCTGATATCTTTGAGCTGTAGGCGCTGCCAAATGTGTACATGTTAACCGGAATTTCTTTTTCAATCTGGCTTCTCAGATTCTCCATAAAGCTCATGTCATAAAATTCCATGGATGTAGAATTATCAACCAGGATTGTTATTTTAGGGTCGCCTGGCAGGAACTGCCTTTCTGTTGAATAAGGTGATGCAATTGCAACAAGTATGAACAAGAAGAATAAGCTCCGTGTAAAAATCACCAATAACCTCAGTATGGTCCTCTTTTTGATATCAACATGCTGAAAGCTGGATGAAACAAAGTTCTTCTTAACAAGGAGAATCATAAGCAGAAGTAGAGGGACAATTATTGAAATCACCCACATTCGTTCAAAAAATATCAGCCTGCCTAAAAAGTAAATTATAAATCACCTCTGAACTTTAGTATGAATATCTCAACAAGTGCAAGCACAATCCCCGCAATCAACAGGTAGATTAACAGGTTGAGCATTGTATTTGATGTGGAATCTGTGGTCTGTTCTGTAGCATGTATCCTTGTCCTGTATTTTTCATCCTTGTTAACTTGGCTCTCATTCTGATTGAGCAGGTTGACTGCTATAACCCGGCCATCAAACCTGTAAAATCCAACTTCCTCAAGCAATACCTTTGTCCCCACTACCTCCTTTGTGGGAGTTTCTATTGTTTTTTCTTCCTTAAAGGCAAGTATACTGTCTGTCTTTCTGTTTAGATCGCCAAACCCAACAGCCCCTACGAGATAATTGAACATGCGCTGCCAGAAAAGGGGATAGCTAAGGCTGAGCTTGAAATCACTCTGGTCTTCAATTATGCCATAATAGACAATCTTTGAGTTTCCGTGCTGTATAAATGAGACCAATGAGTCGCCTTGGTCAGTGGTGAGAATGTCAACAGCATTACCTTTGGTTGTAAAGTGTTCATATACCTTGTCAAAGGAGAGGTCTCTTGTAAGGTCTCCTTTTACCTTTATAACGGGATATGTTTCATTTGATGTACCAGTTATATTAATCGGAAGGAGCTCATTTAAACCAAGCTCTGGCAAATTACTCTGCGCAGCAATTATTAAATTACCATGGTTGTTCACATATTCCTTGAGCTTGTTCACTGTGCTGAGCAGGAAATCTCTTTGGTTTACACCGTGTATAATTACAATATCTTGGTTAATAACTGGTATGAGTGGCGGATTATTAATTTCAAGTTCAACCTGGTCATATGCAATCAGGAAATCTTGGAGGAAACTGCGGTCCATATTTGTTATCAGCAGCACTTTTATCTTTTCATTTTCAGGCACATTAAGGTAAACTGTATTGTCAAATGTGAAATCATCATTAAAGTCAAGATTAATCTCGTTTAAGCCACCCCCAATTATGAGGGGTACAGTCTCAATAGAATTTGGCATAATCTCAATTTCCTCTACCTGCTTGCCAAGCTTGACCTTCACATTTACTTTTTTATCATTAAAATTCTTGAGGTAAAGTGTGGAGAGCTCTTTGCCATACTTAAGATTCACAATGCCAATGTTTGAAGCCTCCTTCTCAACATCAATGAATTCGATAAACATGCCTTTCTTAGAAATAATATTCTTCAGGTCTTCAAGATTAGCCCCGGTTGTATCAATAAAATCACTTATCACAACAATTTTGCCTTTATCATCTCCCAAAATACCCTCTGCAAGGAGTATCGCATCGGCTATATTGGATGATGTTGCAGTAACACTCAGCTCATTGAGCTTTGCACTTGCCTCCCCTTTTGTTCCTCTCTCAAGAAGAATCTCTGGCTGGTTCTTGATAAGTATTATAGATATACTCCCCCGGAGATTGTCCTTTGCATTGCGTACCATGTCCCTAAAGCGATGATTGGTCTGCATACTTGCAGAGACATCCAACACAAGTATTGTGTTCTTTGAACCTAGATCCTGTGTTTTTTCTATCATTGGCTCAACAGCTGCAGTAGCAATGAGAATTATTATTAGGAATTGCAACAGAAAGATGGGGTCTGAGATTATTTTTCTCAGAAATGCCGCAGCTTTTCCCTTACCAGTCAGCTTGATAAGAAACATAATGCTGGGTATTACCTTGTCCTTTGGCTTTGGGCGTATAATATATAATATTATTAATGGAATTAGGGCTAAGAACGCGTATTTTCCTATGCCAAGATTAGCAAATTCAAGGTTCATTCTGTTTCCCTCATCTCTTAGAAAACAGCAACATGAATACAGTGAGTATGACTACCAGTAGCACGTTCAGAATTAAGATAGTGCTGTGGTCTATGTCTGAACCCAGCGGTTGCATGATTGCAATAAACAAGACAATAACAAGCACAATTGCCAAAACAGGCGTTAACGTCTTTATTTTGTTGGTATGTTTGTTGCTTATTAGGATATAATTTATTATGATTGCCAAGGTTGCGGGCGCAAACGCAAGCAGCATGATTGAAGAGGCGTGGTCAAGCTCAACGCCCAGGGCAAATATGAACGCAAAGACAACCAATAATGATATAATTAAGGTTACCTTGCTTGGCATGTGAAACTGAACATCGCCTTTTATTAGTGTTATTGCGTGTTGGATTACTTTCCTATCATGGCCCTTATTAAGCAGCGCTTTCTTTATATGCTCCAAATCATAGCCATGATTAAGCTGTTTTTTGATATAATCTGCAATAACTCCGCCAATATAATAATAAGATTCTTTGTCAAGGTCTTCTTTCTTGTATCTTTTTGCATTGATATGGTGTACCTTGCCCATGCCCTTGGCTAACTCACCAATCCGCGCCTCAGAATAACCATACTTACTAAGCACTTTCTTGATGTCCTTAAACTCATAGCCCTGCTTTAGCTGGAATTGGATATAATTCTTGAGATGCTCTTTGATATACATGTCCAGTTCCTTGCCCTCATTTTTCTGCGGCTTCATACCTTTAAATTCTGCGTTCTTTGTTTATATAAGTTTCGAATTTGGATGTTACAGAAAGGCGATAGATTTATAAATAGCCAAACCATTGATACTATTATGGTATGGTATCGTTCGCTCGGTTTCTCTTCAAACCCCCTTGATGTCAGACCTAACTCAATTCTTATAGGGCTTGAGAATGAAGAAGAGCAACTCATAAACCACATAAAAAAAGGTGAGTTGTGCTTTCTTAACGGATTGACAGGCTCTGGAAAAACATCAGTGTTGCTTAAGGTACAGGAATTTATGAAAGACCACATATTTATTTACCTTGATGCGCAGGACTTGCCGCGAAACTTTAACCTTGAGGAAGAGCTGAAGAAAAAGAGAAACTTCTTTGACAAGATTACGCTGCGCAAATATCCTACCAAGACCCCTGTGCTGATTATCGACGAATTCCAGGACACTGACAAGAACCTTGTGCTTGAAGCTAGAGGTAAATGGGAAAGGCAACGCAATCGTAGAATAAAGTCAATTGTACTTGCCCAGATTAGCAAGATTCTTAAGAACGTCACGCCATCTTTTAAGGAAAGGCTTGGCAGCCGGATGGTGACGCTTCCAACACTAGACGATGAGGAAATGAAAGAGATTATTAAGAAACGCTTGAACAACCCTAAGCTCAGGATTAATTATGCAAGCAAGCTTGATGATGAGGCAATCAACCTGCTTGTTGATTGTGCTGATGGCAACCCAAGAAGGCTCCTTGAATATACTGATATGGTCTTTGATTTCCATCACCGCAAGTTTACAAAGAAGAATCCGATTAAGAAAAAAGATTATAAGGTTACTTACTGGGGTGTAAAAGAGATACTTGACCTGAATAAGGTAAATGTAGAATCATATGAATATAAACATAAGCCAGAGAAAAAAAGAAAGACAGAGATGTTTGAGCGCATGTTTACCCAGCAGCAGCAGAAGATTCTAAAATATCTAATGACTGGCACAAAGACCGTTGATGACGTTGCAAAATGGTTTAAGCTAAGCAGGAATGCTGCTGCACAAAAGCTTCGTGATTTAAAGAAAAAAAATGCAATTGTCACAGCAGGGACACAGAAGAGGAAGCGCCTGTGGCAGATTGCACCGCATGTAAAAAGATTAACTGTGAAGGTCTGAAAATGGAATCAAAACACCTGGTCTTTTTAGCTTTGTTTTTGGTGATTATTGCCATAACAATACTTGTGCCAAAATCACAGTATTGGTGTCTGCTTGCGCTTGTTGTTCTTGTTGTGATTTATTTCATGACAAGCAAGAAATTTGGCAAAACACTGTACAACAGGCAGGAAGAAAACGAAGAAGTGGCTTTAATCAAAACCAATGGTTAAACAAGCCAAATACAGAAAAACCGTTCACCAGAAACAAGAGTGCAAAAACACAATGGCTGCGAGGTATGGGGCAGCTTAGACCGGGTGCCAGATGAGTTTAAGATTGGCTTGGACGTTTTGTTAAAATAATCACCTGCTTCTCTTAACACCAACTCGTTTGCAGTATTTACTAACCGAACAACGAGAGCACCATGGAGAAGCTGTTGTGCATATTTCTTTGCCAAATAAGACTAATACTCCATTAAGCCCTTTCCAATACTTTTTTGGAATAACCTTTTCTAACTCTTTTTCTGTTTTTTCTGGTGTTTTTGTTTCAACCCAACCTAATCTATTTGATGTGACATGTACATGCACATCCACAGGAATAACATATTGGTCATAAGCAAAACTCAACACAATATTTGCTGTTTTTGGGCCAATTCCTTTTATTGACATAAGTTCTTCTTTTGTTTCTGGAACCTTCCCATTAAACCGCCTAATAATCTCAGAAGACACATGCTGCAGTGTTCTTGCCTTTTTCTTGTAATGTCCAGAGCTATAAATAAGCTTTTCCAGTTTTTTTACAGGCATTTCCTTTATCTTCTTTGGAGTATCTGCAACTGCAAAAAGTATCTTAGAAACCTTTTCAGTGTTAATGTCCTTGGTTCTCAGCGATATCAGGCAGGAGATTAATATTTTAAATGCATTTGGTTTTTTCCTCATACGGTTGAGGGTTGTTCTTTCTGTGTAATTATACTGCTTCTCAAGAATCTGCAGTGTTTTTATGATACTCATCTTATTAAATCACCTACCACTGGGTAAAACATAAGCTTTATATAATTTTGGTGATTTTTAAAGAGTATGGATATAAAGCGATTAACTGCAACTCTGCACCAGCTGGAAAGGAAAACACTACCTTGTCTAGCTAAAGTGAATTCTCTGAAAGAGCTTGTCAAAGCTTCTGGCTTAAAAGAGGTTGAGGTAATGAGGGCCCTGCAATGGCTGCAGAACAAGAAGATTATCAAGCTCACAAGCGAAAAAAAAGAGATAATTAAACTGGATGAAAACGGCAAAAAATATCTTAAGACAGGCCTACCTGAGAAGAGGTTTTTGCAAGCATTAAAAAATACAGGGTTAGCTCTAGAAGAAATAAAAAAAGAGGGCGCATTGGAAAATGATGAGCTCAATGTCTGCATTGGAATATTAAAATCGAGGGCAGCAATAACTTTCAAAGACAAAAAAGTTGCAATAACATCTCAGGGAAAGAACCTGCTTAAGAAAAAAAGCCTGGAAGAGCAATTAATTAACAAGCTGGTAAAGGAAACTATAGCAAAATCAGAATTAAAAGATGAAGAGAGGTTTGCGTATGAAAACCTGAAAAAGAGAAAAGGGCTGGTAAAGACAACACCAAGGAAAGAGGTTACAGCAGAGCTGACTGAGCTTGGCAAGCAGGTTACAAAAGAAGCTGTAAAGCTAAAAAATGCAATTGACACACTGACACCGCAGATGCTCAAGGGCGGTGCGTGGAAAAAGAAACAATTTAGGTGGTATGATGTTAAGATTAATGTGCCGAACATATCCGGCGGCAGAAGGCACCTTGCAAATGAGGTTACTGAACACGTCAAGAGAATCTGGCTGGAGATGGGCTTTAAAGAGATGAAAGGCACAATCGTGCAAACTTCTTTCTGGAACTTTGATGCCCTGTTCACTGCCCAGGACCACCCAGTAAGGGAGCTGCAAGATACATACTACTTGAAAGACCCTGCAAAAGGAAAACTGCCAGACAAGACTTTTGTAAATAAGGTAAAGCGGGCGCATGAAACAGGTGTAAAAGGCTCAACAGGCTGGCAATATAAATGGGATCCAAGGAATGCAATGCTCAATGTATTAAGAACACATACAACCTGCCTTTCAGCACAAGCAATCCATACACTAAAAAAATCTGACTTACCAGCAAAGTTCTTCTCAGTTGGAAGAAATTTCAGAAATGAGACCCTGGACTGGCACCATTTATTTGAATTAACCCAGGTTGAGGGCATTGTTGTTGATGAAAATGCAAATCTGAGGAATCTTGTTGCATATCTCAAAGAATTTTTCAAGAAAATGGGCTACCTTGATGTCAGGATAAGGCCAGCATATTTCCCATACACCGAGCCAAGCTGTGAAGTGGATGTTTTGCATCCAGTTAAGAAAAAATGGGTTGAATTAGGTGGTGCTGGCATATTCAGGCCAGAGATGGTTGTTCCGCTGATTGGCAAGGACATACCTGTCTTAGCATGGGGCCTTGGCTTAGAGCGTTCAATGATGGAATATTACAAGATAACAGATATACGCGATATTTACAAGAATGACTTAAAGCAATTAAGGGAGATAAAATCATGGATAAAATAATGCTAACCTTGGTAGAGACTCTCAGGAAGAATCTTTTCGAGGCTGAGGCAGTTGAAAACATAGAAGAAGCAAGGAAACGGCTGTTTGACATCATCCCTGAGGAAGTCTCAGTCAGTTTTGGCGGCAGCACAACGCTGCAGGACATGGGTGTGTTTGACGATCTCAGGAAGGGCAACTATCAGTTCATTGATTGGGGTATTCCAGATGCAGAGCAAAAGGACAAGCTGAGAAAACAGTCACTAACAGCTGATTATTATGTTACATCAAGTAATGCAATAACCATGAATGGCGAGCTAGTGAACATTGACGGCAGGGGCAACAGGGTTGCTGTATTATGCTACGGACCAAGCAAGGTAATGGTGGTAGTTGGAAAAAACAAGATTGTTGATAATGTTGAAGCTGGGCTCAAAAGAATTGGAGAGGTTGCAGCGCCGTTAAATGCAAAGCGCCTTAACAAAAAAACACCCTGCGTAACAACAGGCAAATGCCAGGATTGTTCTAGCCCTGAGCGTATATGTAACATAACAGTAATCCATACAAAACAGAACTGCAACCCTGGCAGGATTCATGTTATCATGGTTAACGAGGACCTAGGTTATTAAAATGCCAACAATAAAGCTTAACAAACAGGTTTTGCTCAAAAAGCTTGGCAAAAAGCTGAGTGATGATGAGCTTAAAGATAGAATCAGCTATCTTGGCACAGACCTTGAGTCAATTGAAGGTGACCAGATTAATGTAGAAATATTTCCAGACAGGCCTGATATGCTGAGTGAACAGGGCTTTGGCAGGGCATTTAACTCTTTCATGGGAAAAGATGTAGGATTAAAGAAATACAAGGTGCATGACTCAGGTGAAAAAGTCATAATTGACAAGTCAGTGAAAAAGGTAAGGCCCTATACTGCTTGCGCAATTGTCAAGAACTTGCACCTTACAGATGAAAACATCAAGGAACTCATAAGAATCCAAGAAAAACTGCATGCTTCATTTTGTAGGAACAGGAAAAGAGCAGCTATTGGCATTTATCCAATGGAAAAAATTAAGCTGCCAATTTATTTCAAGGCATTGCCCCGCACAAAGATTAAGTTCAGGCCACTTGAGTCAAGGCAGGAGATGACTGCACTGCAGATGCTTTCAAGGCACAAAGCTGGCCGCGAATATGCACACTTGCTCGAAGGACTTGATGAATACCCACTCTTTATTGATTCAACTAACCAGATTTTATCAATGCCACCTATAATTAACTCACATTTAACAGGCAAGGTTACAGAAAAAACAAAAGAGGTTTTCATTGAATGCTCTGGCTTTGACTTTAGAGTACAGTCACAGTGCCTGAACATCCTCATAACAACATTTGCAGACATGGGTGCAGAGATATACAGCATGGACCTATATTATGGCGCAAAAAAGCTTACGACACCTGACCTGAGTTCAAGAAAGATGAAGCTTGACCTAAAGCACGCAAACAAATTGCTTGGCCTAAACCTTAAAGAACCGCAGGTCAAGAAACTGTTGGGGCGAATGGGCTATGGCTACAGCAAAGGCAAGGCACTTGTTCCAGCTTACCGTGTTGATGTTCTGCACCAGGTTGACCTTATTGAGGATATTGCAATTGCATATGGTTATGAAAACCTAGAGCCAGAGATACCTAGAATTGCAACAACAGCAGACGAAGACAAGTTCGAGCGTTTCAAGAACAAGATTGCAAACATCCTAGTTGGCCTGGGCTTGATGGGGGTTAACACATACCATCTTGCCAACAAAGAGCACCAGACAAAAAAGATGGGTGTAGAAATTGACACAATCGAGCTTGCAAACCCCACAACAAAAGAATATGATGTGCTTAGGGCATGGATGATACCAAGCCTGATGCATGTGCTGGGCGAGAACCTGCATAACGAATATCCGCAGAATATCTTTGACATTGGCACAATCTTCAAGCGCAACAAAACAACTGAGACAGGTGTTGAGGAAAATGACAGGCTTGCAGTTGCATTATGCGGTCCTGACACAGACTTTACAAAGATAAAGCAGGTCCTTGACTATTTATTCAGGTGCATTGACATTAAATATGAAGTTGAAGAGGCAGAGCATCCAAGTTTTATCGAAGGCAGGGTTGCAAGAATTACAGCAAAAGGCAAGAAGGTTGCATACATTGGAGAAATTCATCCAAAAATCCTGCAAAACTGGGACATCAGCATGCCAGTCACAGCATTTGAACTTAATCTATCAGAACTTCTAGATTAAAGTACAGTTAGAATTATTAATTCTTAGCAAACCATGACCTGAACATGAAGATTTGTATCCAAATACCAACGATTACATTAATCATAATAAAAATAACCCAGATAAATAATCCAAATGAGGTCCCTGCAACTGGAGATGCGGTCTTAAGCACCTCTGCGCCAATTGAAAAAGGCATTCTTATCATAGCCAGAATAATCATAATAAGTAATGTAATCCCCC
>JAFCCF010000045.1 GCA_017610325.1 Candidatus Aminicenantota bacterium
TCAGGCGTTAAGAACATCACTCTGCAAAAAAACATTTTCACAGTCAATGAGTTTGTTCAGGGCTACCGAATGCTAAGGGAGCATGAATTTGAAGCAATGCAGTATGAGCTGAAGGATGGCAAACTAATTATCAATAAACCATCTCCAGAGCTTCTTGATGACTATTACAAATGGAAGCGTAAAAAAGCCAAGAAGGAAAGGGAACAGGTTAAGTATGTGGAAATTCCAAGGGTATGAGTATGAATGTGCAAAGAATCCCAACAACGGATTTGATAAAGCTGACTGCATTCACGAAGAAATGTTACGATGATTTTGTGTTCTTCTGTGAGAATGTGCTGAATTTAGAACTAAGCGATTTTCACAAGGAAATTGCAAAACTGCCAATGAAACACCGATACCTCTGCATTATCTTACCTGTTGGACATCTAAAAACCACCATTTTCTCTAAGGCTTATGCTATGTGGCGTTTGTTCAGGGAGCATAACAAGGAGATTGTTCTGGTTTCTTCTTCTACTCAGCAGTCTATGAAAATCTTTGGAGAAGTTCAGCACGAAATAGAAAATAATCCTCTTTTACAGCATTTGGTTCCAGAGGATAGGTCTGTAACGTGGAATAAATCCACAATCGTTACAACAAACGGCAACAAGTATTATGTTGTTCCTTTCAATTCTTCAGCAAGGGGAATCCAGCCTCATTACATTATCTACGACGATTTATTGAGGGAAACAGACATCTCAATGGACAAAATCAAGGATATCTTCTGGAGCATCTTTTTCCCGAGAGGGCAGACCAACTTCTGCAGGCACATTGTGGTTGGAACTCCACAATCAGCTGATGATTTATATGCGGAAATTGAGGAAAAAGCCAAAAAAACAGGAGAATGGTATGTTGTTCGAAAACCTGCTGTTATAACAGATGCAGCTGGTAAATGGGTGGAACCTCTCTGGAAGGAACGCTTTTCTCTGGAAGAACTGCAGCAAATCAGGGAAAATATGGGTGACTATCGATTTAAGCGGGAATATATGTGTGACCCTCTTGCTTCTGGCTCTTCTCTTTATCCTCCTGAGCTACTTGCTTACTGCTGTGATGATTCTCTGACTTTTACTTATAAAACCAAAGGAATGGTTTACATTGGCTGTGATTTTGCTGTTTCTACTGCTGCTACTGGCGACTACAATGTTTACACAGTTATCGATATGGTGAAAGGAGATTACAAACGAACTATTGAAATCGGAGGAGTGGAACACGAAATTGCTGTTAAAGACCCTGTTTTTATCCGCTTTATTGACCGCTACAGAGCGTCATCAGGGCATGCTGCAAGAATCTATCAACTCTGGGAAAGATTCAAGCCAGTAAAAGTTGTTTGCGATATTTCCTCATTCGGATTAAAAATTGCAGAGGAAATTCGGGAAAAAGGAATCGCAATTGAAGCTCAGGACTTTTCCAGAGGGCCAAGAAACCAGCTGCTTATCAATCTGCGCAGACTTATTGAAACAGATAATCCACTCAGCAATCCTCCAAGACTTGTGATTCCCACAAGCCAGAAAGACGACACTTTCCGAGTTACAAGCAGACTTTTGAAAGAACTGCAGTCGATAGAGGAAGTCAGGACTAAAGCAGGAGTTTCTACTTTTAAGAGCTCAATGGACCATGACGATATGGTAATGAGCCTAGCAATGGCGGTTAAGAACACTTTTGTCAGCAGAGCCACTTTGCCAAAGGTTCTTTACACAGTTGACGAATTACTGGAGGAAAAAGATAAGTTTTAAATACTTGATTGCCTACTATTTATTATGTTGCAACGAATTCGTAAATGGTTAACTGATTTTAAAGGGACTTGGGTTCTTAACCACATTCTCTTTGTGGTTATTTATGGTTTTCTTTTGGACTTTATTGCTGCTGTTCTTTTTGGCTTTTCTTTTGGGCCTTTGGAAATACTTGCTTTTGGAGAAGCATATTACTTTTTCCGTTTGGAACTTTTCTACTGGTTACAGGGGGTATTGAGGTCGATATATCATTAGCAGGAGGGATTGAGCGTTGAAGTTAATTTCCACTGAGCTTGGATTAACCAAGGAGAAGGTGTTCTTACTTGCAGGAGTGCCTACTCCTTCTGAGGAAGGGATTCC
Source organism: Candidatus Aminicenantota bacterium (assembly GCA_017610325.1). GTDB lineage: Archaea > Nanobdellota > Nanobdellia > Woesearchaeales > JAFCCF01 > JAFCCF01. The sequence continues at coordinate 2,127 of JAFCCF010000045.1, forward strand.
TTTAGGGAAGAAAAGTACGCCTGAGATTGTTAGAATTGAAAAAAGTAAGCTTGAGCAGATGTATATTTCCAATCCAGTCGTTTTTAACTCAATAAACAAGATTGTGCAGATAATGATGGCTGCTGGTTATTCAATAATTGGCGAAGATAAGTCCGTAGAAGTAATCACAGAGTTTCTGGATTCTGTTGGCGAAATAGGCGGAGAATATGACTGGGACACTTTGCTGGAAACCATTGTAAAGCACTGCTGCATTTATGGCAATGCCTGGATTGAAAAAATCTACAATAAAGCAGGAACCAAGATTGTGGATTTGGATTTTATCGACCCAAAAAAGATGGACTATGCAAGGGACTCCAATCAAAAAATAGTGCTTGATAAATTTAACAGGCCTGTTGGTTATGTGCAGACTTTGCCTATGGACATAGATGTTGAAAACAAGATAGAGCCTCCTGAGGGAGTTGCATTGCCCCCTAACTCTATTTTTATCCCTCCAGAGAGAATTATCCATTTCCAGCTTTATACTGTTGGAGATGGATTTGATGGCATTGGTTTGATAGAGCCCATTTACAAAACAGCAATTAGGAAGCTTAATATGGAGCAGGCTCTTGCCAATTCCTGGTGGCTTACTGGATTTCCTCTGAAGAAAGGCAAGGTGGGAGATATAAATCATGAGCCTACTGAAGAACAGCTGAAGAGAATGGCTGAATCAATCAAGAACTTGGATTACAAAAGCAGCATTGTATTGCCTTATTATGCTGATGTGGAAATACTTGAAGCCAAAAGACCTGAAAGGCTAAAAGAACAGTTGAGCTACTTTATCGACCAGGAAATAACAGGGTTGGGAATGCCAAAAGCATTTGCTACAGGTCTTGGTGAGGAAACAAACAGGGCTACTTTGGCAAGACAGGAATATCTGCTCAAATTATCTCTTAAAGACATAACCACCAGAATAGCCAGAACAATTACAGCTAAGCTCTTTAAGCCATTAGCTGAGATGAATAAAATGAAATCATATCCTACATTGAAATGGGGAGAAATAGCAATAGAGGAGCTGGACAGCAAATCAAAGAGGCTTATTGCCTATGCACAGGCTGGAATCATAAGGCCTGACAAAGACCTTGAAACGTATATAAGAAAGGTTGAAGGTTTGCCTGAAAAACCCAGGACTCAGGTGAAAGAATGAAGATAGTCGTGCTGGGGTCTGGACCCACAGACCCGATTCCACGTGAGGGTGAAAGAACAGAGGTAGATATTGAAGCCAGAAAGCCGAAGTCAAAAAGCAGAAGATTGCCAAGCTCAATTTACATCGAGCACCATAACAAGGGTTTGCTCATAGATTGCACACCCTATATCAAAGAGCAGATAAACCGAGTAACAGGAACAATCGATGCTATCTTAATCACTCATGCTCACAAAGATGCAATAGGTGGACTGAAAAAGCTTGACAAGATGCTGGACAGAAAAGTTCCTCTTTATGCTGCTGAGCACACTATTGCCAAGCTTCCTAAACTGAAAAACATAGAGCCAAAGAGGTTCTATTTTGGCATTCCTTTTGAACTTTTGGACTTGTATATCACACCAATTGCAGTTGAGCATTCTATTCAGCCTTCTTTTGACCCTACGGCTGCTTTCAGAATAGAGAACTCTTACACTTTGGTCTATGCCAGCGATGTTGGCAAAATTCCAAAAGATTTTTTGAAATATTTTAAGAATGCAGACCTTATGATTCTCGATGCAGCTCAGTGGAAGAATCCTTTGAAAAGCCATCTAACTGTTGAGCAGGCATTGGATTACATAGCTCAGTTTGAGCCAAAGAAAGCTTATCTCACTCAGATTGGCCATAGCTATCCTCCTCACGAAAAAGCACGCAAAATAGTCAGAGAGCTGTTTGCTGAAAAATATCCAGAGGCTAAAACCGAGCTTGATTTATTATATGACGACAAAGTAATTGATGACAAATCTCTTTCGGATTTGCTGTCTGTTGAAGACTTTGAAGGTCTATGTCTTGATGACAAATCAGCAAAGCAAATCTGGGAGGGTAAGAAAACTTTACTGGTAACAGGCAGATTCTATGATTTAACTGGCCATTCTTTGTATTTAATTGGCAATGGCAAGTGCTACGGGATAATTCATTTTGGAGATGTTAGACGTATTAATTCGCAAGAATTTTCAGCATTGCGGCATCAGCACTTAATCTCCGATGAAGAGCGAGAGAAATTGTGGCCCAACCGCACAATTTTCTATGCTTATTATTTTGCTTTTGAGCCTTTTAAAGCTCCTAAAAAAGTTAGAATCCAGACCAATGAGAGCTTGCTGATGAGCGATGTGAAGTATTTGTTTGAACACAATTTGATTCGAGACATTCCCACCTATGACCCTACAAAGCTAACTACCAAAGTTCTGCTTGATGATATGCGTATAGCAATGGCCTGGTGGAGCTCAAAGAAACAGGGTAAAAAGATTCCATATTCATTCGAAGAAATCGAAAACATTTTGCAGCTCATCATCCAGGAACTTTTGAAAAGGGGCATCAAATTCCATCCAGAGGAAATGAAGCCCAATGCCAGAGAAGTCTTTGAGCGGGTTATGAAAAGAATCAGAGAGGGCAAGATATTTGAGGCTTTCAATTCCGACCGCTCTTTGGTGAACTATGTTATAAACAACTTGCCAGAGCATTCAGTTTATGTTGAGCTTACTTCTGACTTTGTAAGCCTTTTGCCAATAAAAGAGCCCTCAACGCAGGTAATTGTTAACGATACTGGTAGAGGTACTGCTGTGTCCTACCTTTCTGCTTCTTCTAGCACATTGGTTATGAGAAAAGACCCTGTCAGACTTATTGAATTATTCGATTCCCCTACTACTCTGTTCTTTGCCGATTTACGTGCATTGAATACGGATGAAGTTCTACGTTTATCTACTGCTACTAAACAGACAAGAGGTAAGTTCTTATTTTTGGCAGATGATAACGATGTTATAAGAGGATTATTTGAGCATTGCAATTGCATCTATCGCAATGGCAGGCTTATAATTACCAACTATACTTTATCAGATGGTCATGTTCCTGATTTTGTAAGCTATGTAAGAGATGCAATCCTAATCAAAGACTTTATATCTTTGGTAGGTTCCTCTGTTGAAAAAAAGAAATACCACGATGTTGACATTCTTATTCGATTATCTGAACCTAATGGATTTTTAAAAAGAGCAGTAGAAACTAGACTTTACAAGATGTTTCCCGAGAAAATAGCAGACAAGCTACATTTTATATGGGGAGACGCAGAGGGACCTCATGATACCTTTGTGCCTCTTTTTGATTTAGAGCTTAAAGCATTAGAGCCCAAAGTTATAAAAATGTCAGAATCTATTGAACCGCTAAGGCCATTTTATCCAATGAAGCCCAAACGCAGATTCTATCAGGTTAAGAAAGCAATTGACTTTATCTTTAGCAAAGCTCCAGTATGGGCTGCTGAAAAGAAGTATAATGGCTTTAGAGCTGTTGTTCACAAAAAAGGACTTGAGGTAAAGATATTTTCGGACCAGGCAAAGGATATCACTTTTCCTTTTCCTACTGTGGTTAAACAGGCTCTTGCTGCAAGCGATAAGGATTTCATAGTTGACTGCGAGCTTGTGCCTTATAAAGGAAAGCAGCCTTTAGGCAGAGATGTTGCTGCAAAATACATCGGTTCAGTTAAGAGCCATAAAGACATCGATGATTCAGGAGTTATTTTCCATGTCTTTGACTGCTTGTATTACGATGGGCAGGACTTAACTGATAGACCCTGGCAGGAGCGACAGAAATACCTCAAAAAGCTGAAATTTGGAAATAATTTCAAAAGAGTTGAACCTGTTATTGTTTCAGAGCCTGATGAAGCTTATAAGGCAATTCGATTCTTTTCTAACCTAGTAGGCTCAGAGGGTTGCATGCTAAAAAGAATAGATGGCAAATATAGAGCGAATGGCGAATCAGATGATTGGGTAAAATACAGAACTCTTTTGCCGTTGAGAGTTGTTGTGCTTAAAGTTAATCCAGTGAAAGGCACAGATGCTCACAACTACACAGTTGGCATTTATGTGAGTAAAGCCAATTTACCTAAAATCAACAAAAAATATCTCAGAGAGCTCAATGGTAAGCCTTTCCTGTTCTTAGGCAATACTTTCAATACTTCGGTGGTTGCTAAACCGGGAGACATTTTAGATATATTGGTTGAGGAAGTCTGGAGACACCGACATAAAGATGGAACAATCCATTATTCTATCCATAAGCCTAATGTTGCAGGAATTTCCAAATATACAAAA
>JAFCCF010000097.1 GCA_017610325.1 Candidatus Aminicenantota bacterium
ATCTGGACATCGTAATGCTCTCCGAACTTTGCGCTCTCGCCTTCAAAAATCTCTGCGCATTTTTCAGGGTCGTCCCTTGCAGAGCCTTCAACTGTTTCTCCTTTTTCTCCATAAATCCTTCTTGCAGCTTCTTTTACAACAGCAAAAGCTTCAGGAAGCATCTTGTCAAGAGATTCGCCTTCAGAAAGCTTTTCCTTGAATTTATCAGTATACTGCCTTAATTCATCCTCACTCATTTCTCTCATTGAGGGGCTGTAAGAATTAATCTTGTCAAGAGTTCTGTATGCGCCTGCAAGCTCGCATGCGTCGTCAAACCCGACTCCTGTTTCCTTTTTTATTTTATGAGCCCTATATCTATTAATTTCCTTGTCCACTGCAGAAGCAATGCCTCTTCCGCCTAGCTTAAGCGGATAAACTGCTGCGCCTGCTATTGCTGATAAAATAGTCATATTACACTCACTCATCTAACAAACTCTATCTGTATAGTATAGAAGGTATTACTAGTATTTAAATGTTTCGCTTTTGTAACCCCTAATGAGTAACAACAATATCAAAGCTGTTTCTTCAAATCTTCAACCATCTTGACAGGGGTTGGGTCTGTTTTTTCTTTTATTGCGACAAAATAAGAAACAAGATCTCCTATTACGATTGCTGAAAATAATTTTGCAAGCAGACTGTCTCCTTTGACTGCCAGTTCAGTAACATCAACTCCCATTTTCTTGTAAAGCTCTTTTGTGATTTTCATCCTTTTCCTGATTTGCTTGTGGTCATCGTCATTTGAAAGCATTATCACGTGGAATTTTCCATTAAGGTTTACATAAGCGTTAATCTCATTGTGGTTCATTTCAGGATAGACATTGAAGAAAGCATGAGTCTTTGCATTTTCGTTGAATGCAATCTTCCATTTGTAGCCAGCTGCTGCAAGCTTTTCAGAAGTGTAAATTATTGGTATCTTGTCAGCAAGCATTTCAGCAAGGTCCTGGGCTTTTTCAGCGTATTTTTCAGCTCTCAAAGCTGTGTCCAGCTTGTCTATGTCTTTTGACATATTCGGGACAATCCTGCTGTTCATCAGCACACCAAGTATAGCAAAGAACATGTAGCCGATTGCAGCCCTTGGCTGGAATCCGTCAAAAGGATGAGGGAGCTTGATGAATTGGACATCCTGCTTTTCAGCAAGCTCTTTTAGTTTTCCACCTGAAGCAAGAGCCACAATTTTGCAGCTTTTCCTCAACGCTTCTCTGTATGCTGAGATTGTCTCTTCAGTATTGCCTGAATAGGACACAGCAAAGAAAAGGGTTTTTGAGTTAGCCCAGTCAGGGATTTTGTAATTCTTTACTAATGTTATCTTAAGTTTTGAACCGGCAAAAAGCGACTTGAGGATTTCTCCAGGCAGCGCAGAGCCTCCCATGCCTGCAAGTATTATCTCATTAACCTCATCAAGAACCTTTACATCAGAAGCAAGCTTCAGACCTTCCTTAATCTGCTTCCTTATTGTTGCGATTGAGCCAAGCATATCCTCTTTATCTACTTCAGCAATCTCATCTTTTGTAATCATAACAGAATAAGATTAATTGAGGTATATAAATTTTTGCTTAAAAAGAAATATTTAAATAGTCCATTTAAAAGAATAAGACTATGGCTGAAAAAGTACTTTATGAAAAACAACCAAGCGGAAAAGTGCTTGTGAACTGGTTTTTCAGCAAATTTCTTATGTATTTCATTTTATTGAATTTTATTATGGTGGTTATTACTCACTTATAATTGTTTTATCATTCGCGTATACTATATTCCTGTGGAAAACATACCATTATTCAATAACTGACAAAGGACTGCATTTCAAAGGAGGCATAATAGTCAGAAAAGAGAGATTTATTCCTTTTTACAAGATAACAGATGTTGAAGTTTCAAGGCATATTCTTGAACAGGCTTTGGGAATTAGCAAACTTAATTTTTTTACAGCAGGCACTTCCCAGGCAAAGGCTGAAGTTGTGTTTGAAGGGATTGAGAATCCTGATGAACCAAAAAAGATTGTGCAGCAGTTTATGGAAAAAACACCAAGAAGCGCAGCTAAGTATTCTGAATAAAATCATACATTAAGAAAACCCAAACATCTTTCCAGCCCCACCCAGGAACCTTCTGACTAATCCGCCGTTTGCTTT
>JAFCCF010000046.1 GCA_017610325.1 Candidatus Aminicenantota bacterium
ATGCTCTGACTGCTTTGGAAAACGGGACTCATGCAGGCTTAATCTTATTTGTGATGCATTTAACTTTGGTTGTGCATGCCCTGATGGAACATACCTGCTCTATGACGGAACCTGTGGCATAGTGGATAATCTAAAATGCAACTATGACAAGACATGCTCTGGTTCTGATGGTGAGAATGAGACTTATTGTGAGGAATGTGTCACAGAAAGCTATAACGACTCTCGCTGCGACTTTGACGAAATATGCGAAATCCAGGGAGAAGGGGGCACAGAAACCTGCGCATGCCTAGACTGCGCTTTCCATCCAAGTTGTATCCCGCCGGCATGCGTAGATGACGGGAACTGCTCTAATGATGAACCCTGCGAGTGTAATGACTGCAGTGTGCTGGCTGTATGCACAAGTCCATGTGACAATGACAATAACTGTGAAGACGGTGAGAGCTGCACATGCGCTGATTGCGCTAATCAACCAGGTCCAGGCTGTGTATCTGGATTGATGTGCAGTTCTGAAGATGATGAGTGTTACTGCCCAGACAATCTAGAATTATGTGGTGATGGCACATGCAGAACAGACTGCTCAAAGGATCCATATGTTTATGAGACCTTTTGTTATGATGGGATTGACAATGATAATGATGGTTACATTGATTTCTTTGACAGGACCCATTTCCCGCTCGGAGATGGAATTGGAGCAGACTCTGACTGCCTGGCAACTATAACTGGAACAGTGACAAACATATCAACCGGAGTACCGCTTGAAGGTGTTTTTGTGCATGTTATCGGCAGCTTGAACTATTGGGGCAAAGCCTATACCTATTCATATGATTTAACTACAAATGCAGACGGGCAGTATGCTATGATAGTAAATGGCGGTGAATATTATGATATAACACTCTCCAAGGAGGGGTATTCTCCTGGTGTGAACTATTCAATATATGTTGGCTTCTTTGAGGTAAAGGAACTGAATTATTCACTTGGAGAACAGGTTTCAACCTGCCAGGAAGATTGTACCAGGGAAAACAGCAATGTTTGTGATGCAACCTGTAATGGGTGGAATAACTGTTTGTTCTACGACTCAGAGATGATGTATATCTGTGATGAGTTTGGACCAGATGCTCACACTAATGAGCACACAGTTATACTTAACTCAACACATAAACTAAGATGCTGCACCGGAGAGCCTGTGCCTATTTATGCAACGAGGGTAGCGTCCTTTAATACTACATCAGATAATGTTGTTGTGGCCAAACGAATAGTCATACTGGACGGAAAACCAGTCACAATGCATGTTGCAGTGTTTGACTGAGTGATTTTTTTCTTCTTAACAAATCTCCTGTGCGGAACATTTTACATCTGTGTTCCGGACTTTCTCACTGGACATTCCGTAATTTATCCAGCTTTTTCTCGTCGAGAAAATAACCCACTAGACACTGGACATGGGCGCGTAAGGTTTATATACTTAAATGACTTGCATACAAATATCAAAATGGATTCAAAAGATGCATTGGTCGTGTTCCAGGACAAGAAGATTCGAAGAATTTGGCATGAAGATAAATGGTATTTTTCAGTGATAGACATAGTTGCTGTTCTAACAAATCAGGCTGATTATCAGAAGGCAAGAAAGTACTGGAATAAACTAAGTCAAAGGCTTAGAGAAGAAGGAAGTGAAATGGTGACAAGATGTCACCAGTTGAAGTTACCTGCAGAAGATGGAAAATTAAGGGAAACAGATTGCGCAAATACAAAAGATGTTTTTAGGCTTATACAATCAATACCATCAAAAAAAGCAGAACCCTTTAAGCTATGGCTGGCTCAGGTAGGAAAAGAAAGAATTGATGAAATAGAAAACCCGGAACTAGCCCAAAAACGTATGAAAGAGATATACAAATCAAAGGGTTATTCTAATGATTGGATCGAAAAAAGAGTGAGGGGAATAGCTGTTCGGGACGAACTCACAGAGGAATGGGACAAGCGGGGAGTCAAAACCAAAAGAGAATTTTCTATTTTAACCTCTGAAATCTCAAAGGCAACTTTTGGCATGACCCCAAGCGAATATAGAGAGTTGAAAGGTCTCAAAAGCCAGAATCTAAGAGACCACATGGGTGATTTGGAGCTAATTTTTTCAATGTTGGGTGAGAAAAGTATCTACTGAAATCACAAGAGAAGAAGATGCACAGGGATATATACAGGTTGAAGGTGCTGCTAAAAGGGGCGGAAGAATTGCGGGTAATGCAAGGAAAGAAACTGAGAAAGAATTAGGTCATCCAGTTACTTCCAGAAAAAACTATCTTTCTGAGCCCGAGAAAAAGAAACTTCAAGATAAAAGCAACAAGTAAGGAGCCATCATTGAGCATAAAATATATATACCACTCTGTTTTCTTTTCTTATTATGTCGCTTTTTAAAGATATGCTTGGCTCTGACCAAACTCTTTTTAGGAACCCAGTTGCCCTAGACTATGATTTTATACCTAAACTGATAAAATACAGGGAGAATGAGCAGTTTAATATTGCTAGCTGTATCAAGCCCTTATTCCAGGACAGGAATGGAAAAAACCTGTTCATCTTCGGCAAGCCAGGAGTTGGCAAGACTGTTGCATGCAGGAAGGTGCTGGAAGAGCTTGAGGAACAGACTGATGAGATATATCCACTTTACATCAACTGCTGGCAGCGTGATACTTCCTATAAAATGCTGCTTGACTTGTGCAACCAGCTCGGCTACAAACTGACCTTTAACAAGAAGACTGACCAGCTCTTTGCAGAGGTCAAGAAGATTATCAACAAAAAGAGCGCAGTGTTTATCTTTGATGAGCTGGACAAGGCAAAAGAATTTGACTTCCTGTACATGATACTTGAGGAAATTTACAAGAAAACAATAATTCTAATAACAAACTTCAAGGAGGTAATTATCAACCTAGATGACAGGCTCAAGTCAAGGCTTACAGCAGAGACTGTGCAGTTTGACTCTTATAACGAGAAAGAGATAAAAGGAATTCTCAAGGAGAGGGTAAAGTATGCTTTTTACCCAGGTGTTTTTGACGATTCCCTGTTTGAGACGATAGTCAAGCAGACATCTGAGGTTGGCGATACAAGGATTGGCCTGTATATCTTGAAAGAAAGCGCAAACCTTGCAGAGGAGGATGCCCTCAAAAAAGTCTCTAAAAAGCATGTTGAATCAGCAATTGCAAAACTATCTGATTTCAAGTCAAAGAATGCAGGCGAACTTGACGATGATTGCAAGGATCTCCTGGCCATAATCAAGGCGCACAGCGGAGAGAAGATTGGGGATTTGTACAATCTCTATCAGGAAAAAGGGGGCATAATTAATTATAAATCATTCCAGAGAAAAATAAAAAAGCTTGCAGACAATAAATTCATAACAGTAGGTAAAATCATGGGTGGAAAAGAAGGAACCACCTCTATAATCAGTTTTTCATCAACAAAAAAATTAACTGAGTTCTAATAATAATAAAAGTCTGGCTTTACCTTTTTGTACTTCTCTACTTTGCTCCATGGTTCTGGCATCTGCACCTGTTTCTTGATTTCTGGTTTTTTTCGTCTTCCCACTTTTTTCTTCCTCGTAGTTGTTCCTTTTGAAATTCTCTTCTTTGGTGCCTTTCTTTTAACAGGTTTCCTCTTGATAGGTTTCCTTGCTTTTTTCCTAGGCGCTTTCTTTTTGGTGACCTTTCTTTTTGCAGGTTTCCTTGCAGCTTTTTTTCTGGCAGGCTTTCTCTTTGCTGTTTTCTTTCTTACTGCCTTTTTCCTGGCTTTTTTCTTTGGTCTCTGAACTCTCTTCTTAACCTTCTTTGCAGGTCTATTTACCTTCTTTTTTGCCTTTTTTGCTGCTTTTCTTGGCTTTTTACTGACTGTTTTCTTTGCTTTTCTGGTCTTTTTAGCCTTTCTAACGGTTCTCTTAGCTTTTTTTACGGTTCTTTTACTACTTTTAGCTCTCTTTTTCACATTAGAAACCCGTTTAGAAGTCCTTTTCATCCTTTTGGCAGTTTTCTTGGCTTTACTATTTGTTTTAGCCCTTCTCTTCGCTCCTTTTCTGCTCTTCTTCGTTTTACGTGCCATATTAGATAGAATAATGGGAAGTTATTAATCTTTAAAATATTTTAGTAATCTCTGGGCAGGAGAGAAAACTCATAATTTGAACATTTTATAGTTCTCTTCCAGTACTTTGACTGCTATAAGCTCTCCATCTTCGAGCATCTGGAGTGAGGCTCCGCCGCCTGTTGAGATAAAGCCCATCTTAGCTGCATAACCAAATAATCTCACTGCCTCAGCTGATTCTCCGCCTCCAATGAGGCTAAATGCCCTGGATTTTGCAAGATATGCCGCTATTTGCTTTGTGCCATTGGCAAACTTTGGCCATTCAAACACCCCAATTGGACCGCACCACACAACAGTTGCTGCCTCTGACAGTTTGTCTTTATACAGCTTAGCGGTCTTTGGTCCAATATCCATAATCAGATACCCATTTGGAACTTCTCCAATGTTAACTATCTTGCTTTCAGCATTCTCAGCAAAGCTACTTCCTACAACTACATCAACTGGCAATAATATCTTATTCTGATTTGTCTTATAGATTTGCTTTGCTACTGCAACTGATTCCTGGTCATACTTTGAAGTTTTGATATCAACACCGTTTGCCTTGAGGAATGTGTTTGCCAGCACACCTCCAATAATAAGGTAATCAACCTTTGTAAGCAGCTTCTTGATAGATTCAATCTTATCTGCCTTTGCACCGCCGATTATCGCAACATATGGTTTTCTGAGGTTCTTGACAACCTTGTTGACTGCATCAAGCTCCTTTTCAACAAGAAGACCAACACCGCCCGGAATAAACTTAGGGATTACAACCATTGATGCATTTTTTCTGTGTGATTTTGCATATCCATCATTAATATAATAATCTCCAAAACTTGCTATTTGTTTTGCAAAGGCATTCTTAATCTTATCATTCTTCTCTTTTTCTTCAGCACGAAATTCTAGATTCTCAAGCAGAATAATCTCACCTGGCTTCATGCTATTGACAGTTTCCTTAACTTCATCCCCCACACAGTCATTGAGTTTTGTTACATCCCTGCCATAAATCTCAGCCATTCGCACTGCAACCTTGTCCAGCTTTAGTTTATCAATAATCTTTCCTTTAGGTCTGCCAAGACTAGTCATTACAATAATCCTGCAGTTATTTTTCAGCAAATAGTCTATTGTGGGCTTTGTCTGTCTTATCCTTGAGTCATCTGTTATATTTCCATTTTCGTCAAGCGGAACATTGAAATCTCCCCGCAGTAGAACTCTTTTATTGGTAAAATCAAAATCCTTCATGGTGTGGTATGTCAATCTCTTCACCTCAGAGTGATTGGTAATCATTAATTGCCTTTGAGAAAAAGGTTGCATCAAAGTCAGGCCACAACGCCTTTGAAAAGTATATCTTACTCTTTGCACTGTCCCATAGCAGGAATCCATTTGGCTCCTGCTTCAGGCCTGCTTTTATGATAAGGTCTGGAGGAAGGAAATATGATGAGTAAAGGTTTTCTTTTATAGTTCCCCTATCAATTGATTCTGGGTCAAGCTTGTCTGCCCTGATCTTTCTTGCAATCAGCTTGCAGGCATCCACAATCTCTTCCTGGCCGTCATAGTTAATGCACAGGTTAAAGAAAAAATAATCATAATCCTTTGTCTCGTTAATCAGGGTTCTTATGCTCTCAACAACCCTTCCAGGTAGGTCATACCATTTGCCAATTACAGAAATTTTTATCTTGTTCTTATGGATAAAGTCAAACTCGTTGATGCTGTTGAATGTTTCTTCAAGCACGTCGTTTAATACTGAGAACTGTTCGCTCTCAAGGGATTTCTCTGGCATAAGATACAGGGTTATGATTGGAATACTCATCTTAACCTGCACTTTCAGAAGTTCGAGCATTCGGGCAAATGCTTGCGTGTATGCTTCGCTCAGGGGCTTTTTTTCCCTCTCAGCCCAGGTCATGATACCGTCCATGGTTAAAGCTACATGCTTAGGCATTACCTTTTTTTTAACTATCTGCACTTCCTTTATCTTTTTCTTGATAAATTCAACTGCTCCTCTTTCAATTGTCATTTTCACCCCTAACTAGCAAGAAAAGGATTTGATATTTAAATGTGTCGGAAATTTGCCACCTATGGCAACTTTCTGAGCATCATAGAAATCCCCTAGATTTCTGGGACACAAAAAATCTATGATTTTTTCGTGTGATCAGAAACCTTTTGTTCCCGACATTTTGTTATTTATTGACCAAACCAAAACTTTATTATACTT
>JAFCCF010000015.1:0-20284 GCA_017610325.1 Candidatus Aminicenantota bacterium
TAACACTTCCCTCTTTTCTCTTGAGGAGTTTTGTTGAAAGCAGTATATCTGTGTCAACTGAATATCCAATCAGCATAAGGAATGCGGCAATTCCAGCTGTTGAGAGTTTGATACCTAATATATTTACAATTGCAAGCGTAATAACAATGTCAGAGAATGCAGCAAGTATAACAGCAACACTTGGGGTGCTGTTCATAATGCATATGATTATAACTATCAGCCCAATTAGGTATGCAATAATTTCTGTTGTTATGCTATTGCCGCTCATTAGGAAGGCTGCTGCAATAATAACAAGCAGCGATACAATGATCTTATATTTAGTGCCTTTGCCAAAATAAAAGAATACAATTGCACCCATGAACAAGAATGCTATATACAATGCTCTGAATATTTCTTTAAAGAATGAAGCTCCAAGTGCACTGCCCATTGTTTCAACACTGTAATCTCTTTGCTCAGCAGGAAGATTTTGGCTCACAAAATCAATCATAGCATTGACATCCCCCATATCTATTGCTTCAGAGTCAATGATTATCCCAACCTGTTGTCCTGTTCTGGATAGTTCCCTTACATTGGTCTCAAACTGCGGAAATTCTGTACCTAGAATCTGCAAAAGCTCGAGAATATCTGCATCAGGTGCATTTTCAAACGTGATGGTTGTTCCGCCTTTAAGTGTTATGCCCCTGTTGACAAAATCACCTGTTGTGACAACCTTTGCACCTATTATAATTATTGATAGTATGAGCAGTAAAATTGGAATAATCAAGAGTTTTTTGTAGTTCTTGTCATAGAAACCCCTTGCACCGCTAAGACTTGTCTGATGTTTTGGCACATGCTCTTGTTTTACCTCAGAAACCACGTGTTTTTGCTCATTACCCCCTGATTGTTGCCTTAGCTGCTTCCTCAGCTGTTTTCTCCTGCTCTTGCTAGATATATTTTCAGACATAAGAGCCAGAATTAGAGTGTCGTTTTTAAATCTTTCTATGGAAGGCAACTTTTTATAAAATTATTGAACAACGGATTTGGTTTCATTGGTCTTGATGTGAATTCTGGATGGAACTGAGAAGCCATGAAGAATGGATGATCTAGCAGTTCCAGAATCTGCATGATTGGCACTTTTGGTGCTTTACCAGAGAAAACAAGGCCTTTTTTCTCAAGCTTTTTTATGTATTTTGGATTGCACTCATACCTGTGCCTGAACCTTTCCCTTATCTTTGTCTGGTTTCCGTAAAGCGCGTAAGCCTTTGTGCCTTTCTTAATATCAATATATCTTCCGCCAAGCCTCATGTTTCCGCCAAGGCCCTCAATCTTTTTTTGTTCAGGAAGAATGTCTATGACTGGTTCTGTTGTCTTGGCATCAAACTCAGTAGAGTTTGCATTTTTTATCTTGCATACATTTCTTGCAAACTCAAGCACAGCCATCTGGAAGCCAAGGCACAAACCAAGGTATGGTCTCTTGTTTTTTCTGGCATATTCAACGCACATTATCTTGCCTTCAACACCTCTTGAGCCAAAACCGCCAGGCACAATAATGCCAGCAACGTCCTTTAACTCTTCATTGATGTCCTTTTTGCCTTTTTCTATTTTTGATGTCTCTATCCATTTGATATTAACGTTAACACCGTTTTCTGCTCCTGCATGGTTAAGTGACTCTGTTATGCTTGCATAGCTGTCCCTTATCTCGGTATATTTGCCTGTTATGCCAATTGTGATGGTCTTCTTGCTATTTTCAACCTTTTTGACATAGTTTCTCCATTTCATTAATTCAGAACGTTCTTTTTTCTTGTCAATGCGCTCGCCAAGACCTAAGAGGTCAATGACAACCTGATCTGTTTTTTCCTCTTTTAGCATGAGTGGTATTGAGTATATATTCTTGACATTGTGCAGGCTTATAACATTACCAACAGGAACATTGCTGTATATGCTTATTTTTTCCCTGACTTTCTCAGTCACAGGAGCATCTGCCCTGCAACCGATTATATCTGGCTGGATTCCAAGCTCAATAAGCTTGCCAATTCCAAGCTGTGCAGCTTTGCTCTTCTGCTCTCCAAGTGATGCAGGTGTTATAACATATGTAAGTGTTGCAAAGCAAACATTCTCCTTGCCCTCTTCATACATTAGCTGCCTCATAGCCTCAAGATAATGTGAGTTCTCCAGGTCACCAACTGTGCCGCCAACCTCAACAACAATAACATCAGCTTTTGTCTTGAGTGCAAGCTGCCTGAGAATACTCTTAATCTCTCCTGTAACATGTGGAATAAACTGTACATCTCTTCCAAGATAGCCGCCACTGCGTTCCTTTTCCAGCACCTTTGTGAAAATCTGACCAGAGGTTGTAAAATTATCCTTGTTTAGGTTTTGATCCAAATATCGTTCATAGCTGCCAAGGTCCATGTCACATTCCATGCCATCATCCAGCACAAAAACCTCACCATGCCTATATGGGTTAAGTGTGCCAGAATCAATGTTAAAATAACCCTCCATCTTAACCTGGGTCACGTTGAGTCCCTTGAACTTGAGAAGCTTTGCCAGGCTTGAGCCAAATATTCCCTTGCCCAGGCCAGATATAACTGTTCCTGTTGTTATAATATACTTAGTCTTGCCAACCTTGTAACCGCGGGGTACAGGTGTGTAGAACTCATGTTTTATGCTTTGTTTTGACAATGACTTTAGTAGTTTTTCACCCACTTTTTCACCCCAAATCAGCCTGGTTGACAGATATATATAAAACTTTTGATTTAGCCAAAAAAGGCACTAAACAACCCGCCAAACACCTTAGCACCATCAAAGAATCCTATTGGTATCATGTTAAAGAAGAACAGGAACATATTGATGCGCTTTGTGATGTGCAGAATTGTAGTGGTTTTCCTGCTGAATTGCTTATTTTTAAGCAGGTAAGCTGTTCCCAGCCATATTACTAAATTGGTGAATGGACCAGCAAAGGCAATAATCGCCATTTTCAACGGTGTTGTAGGTTCAATTCCTACATATCCAGGTATAATAAATATGAATGGCGAGCCAACAAGCTTCATCACAATGCTTGCAGTAGCTAGAATTAGGGAAAAGCTCGAGTGATAAAATGCAAAAAAGGTAGCTTTTAGGCCAAATGCCATTGCCACAAACTTGTGCGCAAGCTCATGCAGCACAATTGCTGGGGCAGTCACAATAATTGCAAACTTGAAATCCTCCCAGTTAAATCCCCTCTTAAACTGGCTCAGGGGGTCATATCCTTGGCTTACAGGCCTTCTGAAGATATCCTTAAATAGGTAACCCAGGTATGCAGTCATTAGCAGGAGGTCAAATACCTCTCTAAATGAGATAACCATTGCGGTTTTTAGTAAAAAGCCCAGCTTTTTATATCTTTTTAATATAATAACCCACAATATAATAGTATCTAGGAATTACCATTGAAAAATGGTAAAGTTTAAATACTAGTTAATGTTTTTCACTCTATAATTAAATAAATATAACGGGGGTTATAATGATGGATGAGAAAGGAAACTCAACAGCAGCAAAGGTGCTACTAACAATTTTGATTCTATTAGTAGTTATCGGTGGCGCAGTGTTAGTATACAGTGTTTTGAATACGGGAGAAGATGAACTGACTCGTGAACAGATTATTGCACTGACGCAACAGTATGAGCTTGAAAAACAGAATTTACAGAATCAGTTGGATCAGACAACTGCAGCACTTTCAACTGCACAGAACATGGTTCAGACAATGCAGATAGACCTTGTAACTGCACAGGCTGAGATTGCAGCTCTGAAAGCAACACCAACAACCACAGCAGGTCTAGCAACAACTACAACCACACTAGCAGCATCAGCTTTCCGAATTGACCCGGACTGGGTTGGTAGTTCAACATTTGACACAACACAGTGCGCAAGATATCTTTCAAAAATTGATGATGAACTTGAAGCATATGATGACGAAGAAGATGATTTTGGAGCCGATGTTGAAGACTTTGAGGATGAGGTTGATAAGGCACTTAGTGACTTGGCTGATTTTATTGCAGTTGTGAATATAACAAACACAACAAATAGCAGCTACAAGACACAGAACAAGCTTGAGAATGACATTGAAGACATAGTTGACCAGATAAAGAAGGACATTGATGCAGAGTTCATAAGGGTAAGTACTCCTTCAAAATATAAGGATTTGGACTCACGAAAAGATGTCGAAGATGAGCTTGAAAATGTTGAAGACTTCCTAGATGATGCAGAAGATTTTGCAAAGGATGCAGAGGATTTCATCCAGGATGGCCAAAGAGACGATGCACAGCTTGCTGCAATAGATGCACAGGCAGCTCTTGAAGATGCAAAGCAGGCAATTAGGGATGCTGAAAGCGAATTTAAAAAGTTTGAAGACGACCTAGATGACTTGGAGAAAGACATCGAAGACGAGTGCGATTATTAACATTTTATTATTTTCGCAGAAACCAGTGGTTTCTGGGACACAAAAGAGCTTTGCTCTTTTCGTGTTTTCTTTTTCTTTTAATTATTACATGAAGAATGTTAGCTTTGTGCCTACATATATGACGTAGCAGGCTATAAGTACAATTGCGCCCCATTTTGTAATTCCTTTCTTTCTTTTTAGCAGGAAGAACGGCAGTAGGGATACAAAGAACCAGAATGGTAGGTCAAAGAAGATTGTGACTGGACCAGTGCTGTAGCCTGAAATTATTGCTCCAATGCCCAATGCAAACAACGGATTTGTTATATTGCTGCCAACAAGTGTACCTAGTGACATGCCTGCAGAGCCTTTCAGTATAGCTCTTATTGCAGTTGTTAATTCTGGCAGTGCAGTGCTTACACCTATTATCATTGTTCCAATGAATGTATGGCTCACATTCCATACCTCTGTTAATGTTAGGGCGTTCTTAACAACAATGTTTGCAAAGAAGAGCAGTGCAGTAATACCAATTCCAATCAGGAACAGGTAGAACAGGGTGTGTTTGTGCGAATACTTGCGTTCAATCTTCCCAACAAGCTCTTCTTTTTCAGCAAGGAAGTAGAGGTAAACTAGGTATGCAGCAACAAGTATAAAGCCTTCAATCCTTGATATAAAACCATTGTATGAGAATATGAAAAGCGTAAATATTGAGCCGAGCATAATACAATAATCCTTCTTAAGGAATTTTCGTGTGGTGTGAATCTTTCCAAATATTGCAACAATTCCTACTATGAATGTTATCTGTATGATGTTAGAGCCAATATTTGTTCCAACTGAGATTCCCGAAGATTCAATTCCCTTTAGGTTTGACAGACTGGTTGTAATGTGTGTAAATATCTCTGGTAGTGAGGTTCCAATTGAAAGAATAGTCAAGCCAACGAAAGTCTCATGAATTCCCATTATTTTGGCAAGCTTCTGGCTATTTACTACAACAAACCCAGCTCCAAGCCATATGCCAACCAGTCCAATAAGCAAGAGGACAAACGGGGGTATCATAAATTAAGATCAGGGGATGCTAGTATTTAAAGTTTTATTATTCCTTTAAAATAGCCCCAAAAACAAATGTTTAAATATCTCTTCAGGTTTCGCAAAATTCATGACCGATTTAATTGCCTGCTTATCAACTGGAAAAGGAACATGGGGGAATGTTAAGAGACTGATTGCTGAGGAAAAGTGGGACAAAGTGATTCTTATCACCAATGATTTTGGAAAGGAAAATTTTCAGGCAGATAAAAATGTTGAGCTTATTATAGTTGATGCAAGAAAGCCAATGGCTGAACTTGTTGATGCAATTAAAACCGGAATCAAAGGGAAGATATCTGATACTGAAGTTGCAGTTAATCTTATCTCTGGTTCTGGTAAGGAACACATGGCATTGCTGGCAGCTATCATGAAGTCTGGCTTAGGTTTCAGGCTTATGGCACTGACAACAGACGGCATCAAAGAGATATAAGCGAAAAACTTATATAAGAGGGGGAAAAATATATTCTTATAGTTATTATGGAGGGGAGGTCACATGAACAAAGAAATTAACCAAGACTTAAGTTCTTATTATATTAAGATGTTCAGATGGAACAGCTTCAATAACCTCTATAAGCTGGAATATCAGGTTACAAATCCAGAACACTTATTCTGTTTTATTGCAGCTTAAGGCAGTATGCCAAACCATGAATACATCAGCCTGTCTATTCCCTTTACCAGGTCCTCGTCCTTGCCTTGTACAATGATACAGTTGTCTTCGACAAAAATACCAGTCTCATTAACCTGTTTTAGGAATATGACTGTGTTGTTTGTGTTTGTGCAGTTTATAATCGGATAGATGCTGCATGATTTATGATCATCCCTGCTGCACACCGTTGTTAGGTTGAGTGGCTTATCCTGTACAGCTGAGTATGCTTTTGCAAGTGTCAGGCTAAACTCTCCGTTTGCTAGCATGATGTAGCCAAGTTCTGGCTCAAGTGGGTCAAATGAGACATAGCCATTCTCTATTGGGATAAAACTGCTTATGTTCCCATATACTGGATAATCCAGCAGTTCCTTTGGTCCAAAATGAAGCGCAATCTCAATAAGCAGCCTGTTATCCAAAGATTTCATAAGGCTGTACCAGAGGTTGTCAACAAGTATAAAATTATGGTTATTGAGTGTGTACTCGGTTTCTCCAATAGGCATAGGCTCTGGTGTTTTCTCATTAATAAAATTTTGTTTAGCATAATACCCTACGAGAAACAGGATTATTAGAATTATTACAATCAGTGCAATCTTTGTGTTGTTGTTTTTCTTCGCCATTATTTTCACTCCATGACTCCGAGCAAGCTGTACAGCAGCCTGTCAGCAAGCCTGAAGTGATCATTAAATGTTTGGGCCTGAGCCTTTAGCACGATGCAGTTATCTTCAGCCATTATTTCAGTCTGGTTACCCTCTGTGAACATGATTACTGGTGTTTGCTCTGTTGCATCCTCACAGGTTATAACTGGGATTTCAGTTGAGATGTTCTTGGTAAATGTATTTACAACTGGTGTGCTGAAAAACCCTACAAAGACTTCGTTAAACTGGAATCTTGCAACTGCAATATATTCTGCATTTGGTGATGTGGGGTCATTTGTTATGTATAAGGCCTCAGCATTTTTTATTGTATCAGTGATAGTTTTGTCCATCTCAATAAACTCAATTTCAATTGGATGATAATAGAAACCAACAACCTTTCCATCAATCTTGACAAACCACCTGTCCTGCTGTTGGGCGAACTTGAAATCACCATAATCAACACTGTTTCCTCCAAGGCTGTCGCCGCGGTTAGCTATACCAAGGCCACCTCCTACCATGACTACAATAACAAATATTCCAAGTATGAGCTTGTTTCGCTTTTCTTTTTTCTTTGACTGTCTGTTAAACCGCACCATCAATTCAGTGAGAAATCAAGGGCATATATATGTTTTTCTGTGGTTGATTAATATACAAATATATATATTAGGGTACAAAAACGAAAAGTTTATAAACCATAAACCTTTTATAACTTTCATAATTCACTGAATATTCCAAATATTCCAAATATTATGAAAACAATGAAAGAAGACCCTAATGAATTGTTTATTTCCCTCTTATCTGAGTGTGGCAAGAGCTCTGGCTTGGGAGATATTGGCTCAAAGATGTTTGCTATTCTATATCTTGAGCCAGAGGATGTCTCAATGGAGGAGCTGGCAAAGAGGACAGGATTTAGCCTTGCTGCAGCATCCACTAACATGAAGCTGCTTGTGAATACTGGTTTTGTGAAAAGAAAGAAAAAGCCAGGCTCAAAAAAATTATACTTTTACATGGAAAAGGACATGCTGAAGATGGTTGGGCATAATATAAAGGCAAAGTTTGATACAAGTATTCCAGCTGCAAAAGAAAAGCTTCCTGAAATCATTGAGATGTTCAGGAAATCAAACAATCCTGAAGACAGGAAAAAGCTGCAGATTGTTAAGGCATACTATGAGCAGGTGCTGGTAATGGAGCAGTTTTTTGAAAAGATGATAACAGAGATGAATAAGATATGGGGTAATGGCAATGGTAAATCATAAGACAGTCATCAAGCTGGAGAATGTGTGGAAAATCTATAAGATGGGTGAGGTAGAGGTAGTTGCACTCTGCGGTCTGAGCCTTGAGATTAAAGAGAGCGAGTTTATAGTGATTATGGGTCCAAGTGGTTCTGGCAAGTCAACAGCTGTGAACATGGTTGGCTGCCTTGATATTCCTACCAAAGGCAGAATCCTGCTTGAGGGCCAGGATATATCTCACATGGAAGAGTCAGAGTTGGCACAGATAAGGGGCAGGAAGATTGGCTTCATATTCCAGACATTTAATCTAATCCCATCACTAACTGCGCTGCAGAATGTGATGCTTCCAATGGTTTTCCAGGATATTGAAAAAAGTGAAAGAGAGAAAATCGCAAGTAACCTGCTTAGGAGAGTTGAGCTTGGAGACAGGATGCGTCACAGGCCTAATGAGTTGTCTGGAGGCCAGCAGCAGAGGGTTGCAATTGCAAGGTCCTTGTCAAACAACCCAGATATTATTCTGGCAGACGAACCAACTGGAAATCTTGACACAAAGACAGGCAAGGTTGTTATGGATTTCCTTCACAGTTTGCAGGAGAAGGAAAAAAAGACAGTTATTGTTGTGACTCATGATCCTACCTTGGCAAAGTATGCTGACAAGGTGGCATATTTGCATGATGGAAAAATAATTAAATTAACTAAGAGGTGAATTAAATGAAAAAGATAGTTTTGATGATATTTGTTTTGAGCTTAGCAATAGCAACATCAGTAAGTGCATTAAGCATGGTGCCTACTCAGTTTGCACATCTAAGGGTGCTTGACCTGTCAGACTGGGATATCAGAAATGTAAGCAATTACATTATCAACCAGGAACCTGACCCAGCAGAACCTGGCAGATATGTTGAGGTTCGCTTTAAGATAGAGAACCTTGGCAATACTGTTGCTGAGAATGCAATCTTTGAATTGCTACCCGATTTCCCGTTCTCGCTTGAGCCAGGGGATTCTGTACTGAGAACTGTAGGGGACATCTACAGCAGGCAGGTTGCAGATGATGCAGTTATCCTATACTATAAATTGAGGGTTGATGAGAAAGCAGTTGCAGGAGACAATGAACTCAGGCTAAGATATACTCTTGATAAGGGCCAAACCTGGGTAAGGTTGAAGCCTTTTGAAATCAGGGTGCAGGCACATGATATCTTGATTGGAGTTGAGTCAGTTAAGTCTGAGCCAGAGATAATCAAGCCCGGTGAGAAGACTAACCTGATGATTAAGCTGAAGAACAATGCAGATGCTGACATCAAGAACATCAAGGTTTCTCTTGAACTGCTCAGGGCAGTGCAGACAGCAACATCGCTTAGCTACATTGAATCTGTTTTCTCACCTTTGGGAAGCAGTAATGAGAAGACTATCAAGAGCCTTGGAGCTCAGAGGGTTGCAGTTGTTGACTTTGAGCTCATTACAGATGCTGATGCAGAGACAAAGGTTCACAAGATACCTATGATAATCAGTTATCAGGATAAGCTTGGCAAGAATTATACTGTTGCTCATGTCATCAGCCTTGTGGTTGGCGGCGATGCAGACCTTGTAATAAACCTTGGCGAGAGCAATCTTAAGTCAGAAGGAAAGACTGGCGAGGTTGACATCAGGTTTATTAACAAGGGAACATCACAGATTAAGTTTGTCTATATAACCCTGGGCGAGTCTGATGCATTTTCTCTTGGCTCTGCAAAGGATGTTTACATAGGCAACATTGATTCTGATGACTATGAGACAGCCACCTATGAGTTATACCTTAAGAAGGCAGAGAAAGGTGTTGTGGTACTGCCACTGCACCTTGAATACAGAGATGCTAGCAACACTAAGTATGTCGAAGACATTGAACTTGAACTTCCAGTTTACAGCAATGAAGAGCTTGAACAATTCGGCGTAGAGCAAAAAAGCACATCCTGGATTGTGATTGTTATTATTGTGCTGGTAATTGCAGGAGTGATTGGCTACAGGTACTGGAAGAAGAAAAAGAACAACAAGAAGAACAAGAAATAACTGCTCAAGATGATAAGAGATTACATCAGTATCTCGTTTAACAGCTTGAGGAGGCGCAGATTACGCAGCTGGCTGACTATGATTGGTATTTTTATCGGCATAGCTGCTCTGGTCTCCCTTATTGGATTAGGTGAAGGTCTAAGGGTAGCTATCATGTCCCAGTTTGGAAGCCTCGGTTCTGACCTTATAACTGTACAAGCTGGTGGAGTACAGTACGGGCCACCTGGTTCAGGAGTTATTACTCCGCTGGATAAAGAGAATGCAGATAATATTGGCAAGGTTTCAGGTGTAAAGTTTGCAATACCGCGTTTAGTTGAAACTGTTAAGATGGAGTTCAATGACAGAGTGGTATTTAGTATTGCAGGAAGCATACCTGACGGTGAGCTTAGGAAAGAAATTGAATCTATGTTTGATCTCAAAGTAAAACAGGGAAGGCTGCTTAAGGACGGGGATAGGAACAAGGTGCTGCTTGGAGACGCATTTTCAACCACTAGCATATTTGGCAGGGCAATTAAATCTGGGGACAGGGTTAAGATTAATGACAAGCAGTTTGAAGTTATAGGCATAATGAAGAAAACAGGCAATTTTATGCTTGATGGTGCTTTAATTATTAATGAAGAAATCCTGCGGGACTTGGTTGATAAGCCAGATGATGTATCTTTGATTGCTGTCAAGGTTATGAAAGACGCTGATATGCGGGTAGTTAAAGAGAATATAGAAAAACTTCTTAGAAAAGAACGGGATGTTGATGAAGGAGAAGAGGATTTTAGTGTTGAGCTTGCAATTGATGCATTGGAATCACTTAACTCTAGCTTGTTTGCAGTGCAGCTCTTTGTTTATATTATTGCAGGTATCTCAATTGTGGTTGGAGGAATTGGAATAATGAATACAATGTTCACTGCTGTGCTTGAACGCACAAAAGAAATAGGAATTATGAAATCAATTGGAGCAAAGAACAGCCACATATTCATCTTGTTTTTCATAGAATCTGGAATGCTTGGCATGGTTGGCGGAATTATTGGTATTCTTATTGGCGCTGGCATTGCAAAAGGGCTTGCTGCAATCGGCGCAGCTTATTTGGGCTCTGACCTGATACAGGCAGAGATAAGCTTTGGGCTTGTGTTTGGCGCGCTGGCATTTTCATTTATCATTGGCTGTATTGCTGGAACAACTCCTGCTGTTAGGGCATCAAAGCTTAACCCTGTTGATGCATTGAGGTATGCAAAGTGAAACTTGATTACATTATGTATTCATTGAATCATGTGAAAAACAGGAAGATGCGCAGCTGGCTCACTGTGCTTTCTATCCTAATAGGCATCACTGCAATTTATGCTCTGGTGAGCTTTGGCCAGGGCCTGCAGATTTATATGTCTGAATTAGCAACTGAGATGGGAACAGACAAGCTGATGATACAACCCAAAGGTGCTATGGCAGCTGGGTTTGACCTTGATTTCTACATCTCCAAAGAGGAAGCTGATTTTATCAGCAAGGTTAATGGAATTGATGAAGTAATTGGCATGTATGCAAAGGCAATTGAGGTTGAGCATAAGAAACAAAAAAAATATGTTTTTGGTATGAGCCTTCCAACTCAGGGTAAAGAGAAAGACCTTGTATATGACATGTTTACAGTATCAATGGATCAAGGCAGGGAATTGAAAAGTGGAGATAAACTAAAGGTAACTCTTGGCTATAATTATCAGTTTGCAAATAAAATATTCAGTAAAGCAATTAATATAGGTGACAAAATTAGTATCAATGGAGTTTCTGTTGATGTTGTTGGGTTTTTTGAATCACTGGGCAGTGCCCCGGATGACAGTCAGGTTTACTTAACAGAAGAGGGTATGCTGCTGATTTTTCCAGAAACAGAAGATAAGTTTCAATATGTTTTTGCAAGGACTGCTCCTGGCGAGGAGCCGTCAGAGGTTGCTGAAAGAGCTGAAGAAAAGCTCAGGAAATTCAAGGGGCAGAAAGAAGGTCAGGAGGATTTTATTATCCAGACATTTGAGCAGGCAATTGAGGTTTTTGGCACGATAATCACTGTGATAAATGCTGTCCTACTGCTTATTGCAATGATTTCTGTTGTTGTTGCTTCTGTTAACATAATGAACACAATGTACACTGCAGTGCTTGAAAGAACCAAAGAGATTGGTGTGATGAAAGCAATTGGAGCAAAAAATATTGACATAATGTTTATATTCTTGTTTGAAGCAGGTCTACTTGGCCTTATTGGCGGTGCACTTGGCATACTGCTTGGCTATGGAATAGCTAAGATGGGAGGCAGTATTGCTGCATCAGCTGGATATGGGCTTCTTCAGCCAGTATTCCCGCTCTGGCTTACCATTGGCTGCCTGTTGTTTGCGTTCTTTGTAGGTGCGTTCTCTGGCCTGATGCCAGCAAGGCAGGCTAGTAAGCTAAAGCCAGTAGACGCATTACGCTACGAGTGAAACGAGCAGCGTTAATGCTATGAACAAACAAAGTGAGTGACAGGCGCTTCGCTATGAATGAAAATAGAAAACTCTAAAAGTACATTTTTCAAAGCTATGCTTTAGATTTACTTCTTTTTGAATACTGTTCCTAGTCCAAAGAGCACAAACAGCACAGTGTACCATTCAAATGGCCACCAGGTCCATACTCCCAGGTCCTTCAATAGGTAGATAATACCTATTATCAGAACAATCCATGCGCACCATGTAGGGTACTTTTTCATTAAAATCACCTCTAAAAACAATTTTTACTTAATCTGGGTATCATTTGTATAAATATTTTTTGATTTCGGAAAGTTTTTTATAGTTGATTGCCAATTATTTCGGTGGGTGATACATATGAAAATAGGCGAAAAAGATTTTGCTCAATATTGGGAGATAATTAAGACTCCAACACTGGTTCTGATTGCATGGTCTGTGCTTGGACTTATTGTGAGTTTGATATCATTTTCTCTTTACATGAAGATTTTCTCAAGCATTGCTGGCTGGATAATTTCAATTGCCATGCTTGCGTTTGCTGGCTGGATAGCAGTCAAAGACCACAAGGAGAATGTGGGCGTAGCTGCATGGAGCGGTGCAATTACAGGGGTTATTACTGGATTTGTTGGAGCTATACTTAGCATCATAATGTTTTACACAGTGCCGCAATTGTATGAGCTTGCTATCCAGAGTGCAGTGAGCCAGGGTGTGGATGCTGGAACAGTACGAAGCATATTGTCAATTGGCATATACATTGGCTTGATTACAGGACCATTGGTATCAGGACTAATCGGAGCAGCAATCGCAGCTATCGCAGGTCTGATTGCAAAGAAGGTTTAACGAAAGATTTATTACTTATTTATTTTATTCTTCTTTTTATGGTGGTTTCACGGAGGGGTTTTATTAAAACTGGTAGCACTGCTGTACTGTTATTTGCTTTGTTTGGAATAGATGTACCAAGGATAGGCCAAGATTCTGACAAGCCATTGTTTACACAACCTCCTCTGCCTGGAATTGAACAGGATATCCTTGACTATTACACAAGCCACGAAAAGGAGGTTGATTTCTGGATTAAGGATGTTTGGTCCATGGAAGATGAACAATCCTTTTTTGTTAATACAAAGACCTGGGAAAAGGTTCCAATTAATGGTAAGGTCTACCTGCCTGCAGGTGACAGCACCAAAGAAATGTCCAAAAAAGTCTTTAAAAAATCATTCAGGGATAATCTCAGGTATATTC
Source organism: Candidatus Aminicenantota bacterium (assembly GCA_017610325.1). Taxonomy (GTDB): domain Archaea; phylum Nanobdellota; class Nanobdellia; order Woesearchaeales; family JAFCCF01; genus JAFCCF01. The sequence continues at coordinate 13,728 of JAFCCF010000015.1, forward strand.
GCGGGAGAAAATCATTGGTTGAGTACTGCCTTGCATACTGGCCAATGTACAAGCCAATGCTGGAGGGTGCATTCAGACCCAGCAACAGGCAGTTCTTTGCTAAGTTTAACGTGCCCATTCAGCTGGCATCACTTCCAATGTCAGAGACACAGTTAAGGCATAAGGCCATATCCTGGGCAGATGCATATGGCTTATGGCAATTTTTGCTTCCAACTGGCAAGAAGTTTGGTCTTAATACAGATGAGAATCCACTTAATGAAGAGAGGTTTGATTTAACTAAATCAACTGAAGCAGCATACGCGCATTTCAGTGATGCATTTAATGTGCTGCTTGACTGGAAGCTTGTGCTTTCAACTTACATTCTTGGGGAGCGCAGGACATTCTATGACCTTGAGGATGCATTGCGTAAAGCTGGTAAAATAAGTGATGATGTGAAGCCAGAAATCTCATATAACAAGTACTTTGAGAACATGCTCAATAAGGCAAAAGATGATAGAGGTATCAAGCCAATTAATTTCTTTGATTACTTTGAGGTTCAGAACAGGAACTTTGATGAAATCTATGAATTGTTCAAGGAAGTTCAGGGAAAAAAGAACAGGTTCAGCACAGAGCAGTATGTTAACAGGTTTGTTGCATACTGGGTTGCTGCGCATAATCCTGAGGAAGCTGGCTTTGGATATCTTGACTTCAAGAAACCTGTTGAGGTTAAGGAATATCAGGTTGATGGTGGGCTTAGTTTAAGGGAGCTTGCAGATTATGCTGGCATTGATTTTAAAGTGCTTGAGATGTTTAATAGCAATTATGTGTTTGGCGTAACTCCTTTCACTGATAATGGAGAAACATTTACTCTAAGGTTACCAAAGAGCCAAGCAAATACACAACTTCTTGCATCAATCCCTGAAGAGGTAAAACAGAAACTTAGAACAAAAATTGTTGAATACCTTGTCAGGTCAGGTGATACTATTGCTGAAATTGCAGAACAACTAGATGTTGACCATAATAGCATCATACTGCCAGATGGGCGTTCCAAAAACCTGATTTTCCCAGGAGAAAAATTACCAGTGATTTTCAAGTAGCTCTCTTCTGCAGCGTGGCAATATATTTATCAAGCTTTTTTCTTACTTCGTCGCTAATGTTTTCATCTATCTTGAACTTTAGCAGCTTTGTTAGTGTGCCCTTGAATGTTCTTCCTGCGAGCTTTGCCTGATTTTCTATTTCTTTTGCAGCTTCTGAGTTAAACTGCCTTATTGCAGGGAATTTGCTGATTGAATTTGCACCTGCCTTGAGCAGAAGCGAGACTGTCTTAACCTTGTTAACCCAGATTCCTGCCTGGATATCTATTTTTGGGAATGCAATGCGTGTTTTTGCAATCCACTCTGCCTGATACTCTGCTGTTGGCGGCTTTGCATTTTCATATTCTGTTCCTTTTTGCGGGTTCAAGGAATAAATATGAATCTTTGATATACCATTGTCTTTGATGAACCTCTCTAAGTGCTTAAAATCTTCAATTGTTTCACCAAGACCAATTATTATTGTCATAGCTTTCATTAATCCAAGTTCATCAGCCAGCTTAAACATCTTTTCAAATGGTGCTATTGGTTTTGAAGGGCATACCTTATCATGCAGTTTAGGATTAACAGTCTCAATTGCACCAACAACACCTTTAATGTATGGTTTGTATTGTTCTAGTTGCTGTTTGTCCAGTGCTCCAACATTTATCCATATCTTTTCACCATGAATTTTATGGATATTCTTGAGCAGCTCAGCAAAATCCTGCTGCGAGAATGCTTTCTGTCCGCCGCTCAGGAAGCCAAACTTCCAGCCAAGCTGTTTACACAGGATAACCTCAGCAAGAAGTGATTCCTGCGACCTTGTTGCATTTTTTGTGTGCTTACCAGTTGACATATAACAATAAGTACAATCGTGAATATCACAATACCAGCTAAAGAAAACAGCACGTTCAAACCAGGTTTCTGCTGGGAAATTTTCTAGGAAAATTGCGTTTGCTTTTTCTATTAGGTTCATAAAAGCCTCCCCGGGGACTCGGATGTTTTTGTCCAGATATTTGGGCTTTGCTGTTTGTTTATATATCTTTTGCAGTTATTGGCGTTGATAAAATGGAAGAAACCCAATGATTCTTGCATTACATTGGCATACTATTACAAAAATTTATATAATATAAAAATCTAAAGATAAAAAATGGAAAACAATCTTGATAAATATCGGGATGTTGTTGGTGATAAGATAATCGATAATATCTATGAGGATGCAAGTGCCGCCTCCAATAAACATGTTGTTCACGTTAGTTCTACATATTATGGAGGCGGCGTGGCTGAAATTTTAAGCAGTTTGATCCCACTAATGAACAATGCAGGAATAGAAACAGGTTGGAGACTTATACAGGGAAATCCAGACTTCTTTTCTGTTACCAAAGCCTTTAATAATGCACTCCAAGGAGCAAAAATACACTTGACCAACATGAAAAAGCGGGTGTTTCTGGAATGTAACAAGAGGAACTCTATATTCACCCACATTGAGTCCCATGATTTTGTCTTTGTGCACGATCCTCATCCCTTGCCTTTAATTAATTTCTACAAAAATACAAAGCACTGGATTTGGAGGGCTCATTTTGATATGTCAAATCCAAATCCAATAATCTGGAACTATCTTAAGGAATTTGTTCTAAAATACAAAAGAATGATTATTTCTATAAAGGAGTACAGGAAAAAAGATATCCCTCTCGGGCAACATGTTATACCACCATGTATTGACCCACTGAGTTATAAGAATAAGGAGCTACTTGAGGTAAGAATTAATAAGACCCTTTCAAAGTTTGGAATAGAGCTCGACAGACCCATAATAACCCAGATATCAAGGTTTGATAAATGGAAAGATCCTATAGGTGTGGTTAAGGCATTTAAACTAATTAAAAAGAAGGTTGACTGCAGGCTTGTTCTGCTGGGAAACATGGCCACAGATGACCCCGAAGGCCAGAAAGTTTTGGAAAAGTTGCATAGTTATGGTGATAAAATTGAAGACCTCAAAATCATTAATTTTGAAAATGATATCCTCGTAAATGCATTACAGAGGGTAAGCAGTGTTGTTATACAGAAGTCCTTAAGAGAAGGTTTTGGTCTAACAATCAGCGAAGCGTTGTGGAAAGGTGTGCCTGTGGTTGGAGGTAATGTTGGCGGCATACCCAAGCAAATTACTGATGGCAAGTGCGGCTACCTTGTAAATTCTGTTAAAGAGTGCGCTGACCGAACAGTGAAACTTTTGAAGGACCCCAAGCTTGCAAAAAAAATGGGTGAGCGTGGCAGGGAGCATGTGAGAAAAAATTTTCTGATAACTAGGCAACTTGGAGGTTATATTAAGGTTTTAAACAGCATGAAAAAATAACTAGTCCATTTTGAGTTTTTCAACAATTTCAGCAATACCCTTATAAGAAGAATTCTCTGTGACTTGGTCAGCAAGAAGTTTCAGTTTTTTGTTGGCATTTGCCACAGCAACTTTAAAGCCAGGAACATTAAATAGATCAATATCATTTTCACCATCCCCAACAAGAACTGTTTTCTCAGGATCTATGTTAAGATAGGTGAGAGCGAGGTGGGTGCCAGTACCCTTATCAACATTATTAGGGATAATCATAATCTCATCTACATTTATCTTGTAATTAATGAATCTGTTGTATTTCTTCAACAAATTTCTTACTTTCTTGGAATATTTGATTGGGATGCTTATTATCACATCACCCATGGTGTGTTTTATACCTGATTTCTTAATGATTTTTCTCACGTCAACCATATATTCAGAGGTGATAGTTAATTTTGTCTTTGTTCTTGGGAAATAAACAATTGCTCCATTCTCTGCAACAATACATGACCAACCCCTGAATTTCCTACATAACTGCTTTACATAACTGAATGATCTCCCTGTGACCAGAACAAGGTTTGTTTTAAGACTTCCAATTAAATCAAGGGTTTTTCTTTTCAGTTTGCCTGATTCATCGGTAATTGTTCTATCATAATCAGTTATTAGTGCTCTCACGTCTTCTAATCTCATGAACTCTAATCTTCTCATCTCATGCTTTTTTTTGATAATCTTGTTGTACAGTATAAGGTGCTTTTCCACAGGTATTTGCATTGCAAAATTATTCTGAACCATCTCAAGGCTCTTTTTACCCATCTTTTCTCTTAACTTATCATCCTTAAGAAGATGTATTATTCTATTAGCTGTGCTTTTGTAATCACCAACCTCCACGAGATACCCGTTGATATTGTTCTTAACTTGAATAGGAATCCCCCCTGCTTTTGTTCCTATTATTGGTTTGCCGCATGCCATTCCTTCAGTGACAGAAAGACCAAAACCCTCTGTCCTTGATGTAAGAGCAACAATGTCTGTAGCGTTGTACAGTTTTGGGAGTTTTAGGTAATCAATATTGCCAGTAAAAATAATATGCTCTGACAGATTCAAATCCTTAATCAACTTTATTACTCTCTTTTGATAGACCTCTCTGTCCTTTGATAATTTGTTGCTCATGCTCTGGCTTCCTACAAAGACCAGCTTGGCCTCTGGAATCCTTTTCAGAATTGTTGGCATGGCTTTCAGAAGCTGTTCATGGCCGCTCTTAGGGTCAATCCTCTGTACGCACAGTATCACCTTTGCATTTGTGGGTATTTTGTATCTCTTTTTAACAGTGTTCTTGTTAATTTCCATTCTTCTAAAAAGCTTAGTATTTGCTATCGGATAGATTAACTCTGGTTTGTCCTTTTCGAGTCCAGCTTTGAGAGCAGCATCAATATAATCCTGTGAAGAAAAAACAACCTTATCATATTCGTTCATGTACTTTATTAGATAATCCGCAAGGGGTTTTGGTATGCTGTCAGTAAAAGGTATATGCCAGGTAAACACAAGAGGTGTTCCTCTTGGTATGAATTTATACAGATAAATAAGTTGAAAATCGTGGATGTGCACAACCTCAGCAGGCGTGTTCTCAAGAAGGTTCCTTACCTCTTCTCCAAAACAGGTATTTATCTGGTTAAAATCCTCATAACCCTCCATCTTATGGGCTGATTTATTAAATACATTATAATTATGACATCCTTTATAAATTGCCTCCTTGAATCTTGTGTAGCCTTTTAGCATCTCTTTATCAAGAGGCTCTTTTGGAACGCGGTGAATCTCTATCCCCTTAACCTCCTCTTCGTTGGGCTCTCCGCTTGGTCTTAGGTGTACCTCTGTTACTTCATTACCTCTCTTCTGCAGTTCTCGAGCAAGATTAAGCAGATAGGTTGATACTCCTCCAATGTGCGGATAAAAAGATTGACTTGCAAAATAGATTTTCATACGATGTCATCACCTGGGTTGACTGAAAACAATAAAAAATAGTTTTAAAGGCAAAACAACCCAATATCAATTTAGAAATAGACCATGATTTATAAGTTTTGCGTACACTAATCACCAAATGCCATAATGTTAACAAAATAGAATTACACGCCTAGGAAATTACCCTTTTTTGCACTATTGCAAAACACTTATTATCCAAACTGTGCACTAAAGCCTCCGGGGAGAGTTGCACTCCCGACCTGCAGATTACGAATCTGCCGCAATAGCTACTATGCTACGGAGGCATTAAAGTTTTTCAAGAATCTTTTCTTTGCTGCCCAACTTTTTCTGGCAACTTGAGCATACATTATGCTTCTTGCCCTTCTTGTCCTTGACAACAGTTCCAAGTATCTTTTTTAGGAATGTCTCTTCAATCTTTTTCTTACAAATCTCGCATTTCATGTTAACTAAGAATATTGCTTTATTTAAAAGTTTTACCTATACTTAAGCCAGCCGAGCATGACAAGTGAGCAGCTGAGTATACCAACACCATATGCAATAATAATTGGCATATTTGAGATTTCGATGCCGTAGAAAAGCCACACAATGCTGCTTATCCAGAATATTGAGTATGTTACAACTGAGATGTCTTTTGCGCTCTTCCTGCGGAAAATCCTGATAGCCTGAGGTATATTAGCTATAGACATTAAGGTGCCGAATGCAGTTGCAAGTATTGCTAATAGTGTCATGAGTGGTTGAAGTTACCTTTATAATATATATCTTTTGATAAATCAACCTGGCCTGCTGCCAAAGATTGCAGTTCCGAGCCTTATCATGTTAGCTCCTTCCTGCACGGCAATTAAATAATCATTGCTCATGCCTGCTGAGAGCCATTTAAGATTGAGCTTTTGCTGTAGCTGTTTTAGTTCCCTGAAGTATGGTCTAGTTTGCTCTGGTTCAACATAAGGCAGTATTGACATGATTCCCTCTACCTTTAAGTTTGTAAGCTTCAACAGCTTGTCATAGAATGATTCAGCTTCCTGGATTGAAATACCATACTTACTGTTTTCATCCCCTATATTTACTTCAAAGAACACGCGCATTGTTTTTCCAGCGCCAACAGTTCTTTTGTTAATCTCTTTTGCAAGCTTCAGAGAATCAATGCTCTGGATGCAGTCAAACAACTGCACTGCATATTTTACTTTGTTTGTCTGCAAATGACCAATAAAATG
>JAFCCF010000015.1:20318-33725 GCA_017610325.1 Candidatus Aminicenantota bacterium
GAAACTTTTCTGCAGCTTCCTGCAAACGGTTCTCACCAATAATCCTGATTCCTGCGTCAATTGCCTGCTGAATCTCATCAATTGTCCTTGACTTTGTTGCTGCGACTATTGTGACATCATGTTGGCATGCCTTGCTAATCTGGTTTCTTATCTGGTTAATGTTATCTGCTATTGACATATAGCATAGTATACTAAAAACATTTATAAAACTTGTTAGATTCTTAATGATTATGCTAGTAGATATACACACACACCTGGATCATGCAGATTTTGCAAAAGACCTGGATAAGGTAATTGATAGAGCAAAAAAAGCTGGGTTAAAGACAATAATCACAAATGGGATTAATCCTGAGACCAATAGAATTAGCTTGAAGCTTGCTGAGAAATATGATGTTGTAAGGGTAGCGTTAGGAATATATCCCATTGAGGCTTTGGCAAGCGAGGCTCAGAGCGGCGAATATCCAATTGACACTAAACAATTTGATGTTGATGCTGAGATTGAGTTTATCAGGCAAAATAAGGATAGAATTATTGCAGTTGGCGAGTGCGGCTTGGATTTTAAGTTCAGCGATGCAAAAGAAAGCCAGATTTTTGTGTTCAAGAAGATGATAAAACTTGCTGAACAGCTCAACAAGCCAATAATTGTGCATTCAAGGAAAGCAGAGCTTGAATGCATTGAAACCCTTGAACAATTTAAGGCAAAAACAATACTGCACTGCTTCAGCGGAAAAGTAAGTTTAATCAAAAGAGCAAGGGACAATGGCTGGTTTTTTAGTGTGCCTGCAAATGTTGTGTTTAGCCAGCAGTTCCAGCGCCTTGTTGAAGAAGTCCCATTATCACAGCTGTTCACAGAGACAGATGCACCTTATCTTGGGCCTGTTAGGGGCGAGAGAAATGAACCAGCAAATGTTGCAGAGACAATAAAAAAGATTGCAGAAATCAAGCAGATGGATACAAAGGAAGTTGAAAACAATATTTACATGAATTATCAGAAGATGTTCTTATGAAAACAAAATATTTTTCTTACAAAGCAGGTAATCTTGCAAAAGGATGTCAGTTATGTGTGCAGGGCAGGAAGACTGTACTATTTATTACTGGGTTATGTGCTGCAAGGTGCTTTTTCTGTCCTATTTCTGACCAGAAGAGGAATAAGGATGTGATATATGCAAATGAAAAGCCAATAAAGAAGGTTGCAGAGCTTATTGAAGAAGCAAAACTATGCAGCTCAAAAGGTGTTGGCATTACAGGCGGCGACCCGTTGGTTAGATTAAACAGGACAATTAGCTACATAAAGGCTTTGAAGAAAAAATTCGGCAAAAAGTTTCATATTCACCTATACACTCCATTTAACCTTGTGACAAAAGATAAGCTGGGAAAGCTGTACAAAGCAGGACTTGACGAGATAAGGTTCCATGCTGACCTTTATTCAAACAAATTATGGCCAAGGATTGAGCTTGCAGCCAAATTTAACTGGGATGTTGGAGTTGAGATTCCAGTGATACCTGGCAGGGAAAAGATAACCAAGGAATTGATTGATTTTTTAGCAGGCAAGGTAAAGTTTCTTAACCTTAATGAGCTTGAAATCTCTGACACAAATGCAAACAAGCTGTTACAGCATGGCTTTAAGCCAAAGAATCGCATCAGCTATGGTGTGAAAGGCAGCCAGGAGCTTGCACTTAAGCTGCTTAAGTACGCACAGAACAAAATCAAGAATGTACATTACTGTACAACAACTCTCAAAGACAAGGTGCAGCTAGCAAACCGTATCAAGCACAGGGCAAAGAATGTTGCGCAAGCTTTTGACAGGATCACAAGTGAAGGTATCTTGGTCAGGGGAGCTATCTACCTGCCAGAATTAAAGCCTAGCTTTGGCTACAGGAAGAAAGTTGAAAGGGCAAACAAGGAAGTAATGCTGAGAAAGCTGGCAAAGCTACGCACGAATATCATAAAGCAGCACAACATACCTGCAAATATGGTTATAGTTGACAAGCAGAGGTTAAGATTACTTACTTCTGAAAAGCTGGTTAAAAAAATCAGGGGGCAGATTACAGCAATTGTTAAGGAATACCCAACCTATGATATATTTGAGATTGAGATTGATTTTTTAGAAAAGTATAAAAACATCTAATTCTAAGAAAGGAGTATGAAGATAGAAATTGATACTTCACGGGATTCTCCAGAGGATATAAGGAAAGCAATTGCAATGCTGCAGGCACTTGTTGGTGACAGGACTTCTAGCAGCAGTTCAGGTGAGTTTGATACAGGTGATAAGGGCAGCAGTGCATTTGTAAATATGTTTGGCGACAGCAGCAGCACAACAGAGTCCTCAGATACTTCAGAGACAACAGAAACAACAGATGAAAACAAGGACGAGACTCCCGAAGTAATGGAGTATTGATAAACCTTTAAATACTATTACTTTCTCCTTGATAGCATGGCATATAAGTACTTAGAACATGAAGCAGACTTTGGAATCTTGGCTAGTGGGAATACTGTTGAAGAGGCATTTGGCGAGGGTGCCAAGGCAATGTTCAACCTCATGGTAGATTTAAAGGAGGTTAAGCCGCGCAAGCATATCAGCATTGAATGCGATGCAGGTGATGTGGCAGGCCTTTTTGTTGAGTTCCTTAACAAGATTCTTACAGAAAAGGACGTCCAAGAAATGTTTTTCTCTGAGTTTAATGTCAAGGAGGTTTTCATAAAAAACGGGCAGTTCCACTTGAAAGCCACTATAACTGGTGAGCCAATGGACCTGAAGAAGCATGGTGTGAAAACAGAGGTCAAGGCTGCGACCTATTCTGGTTTAAAATATTTTGAAAAGGACAAAAAGCACTTTGTACAGTGTGTTGTGGATGTATAGGTGATTATAATGGATATCAAGACAAAACAAGTATCTGAATATATCTGGGAAATTCCAAAGGAAGGGGATATGGTTGTTCCAGGAAGGATTTATGCAGACCATGAAATCATGCAACATCTGATTGATGATGTTAAAGCAGGTAAGGATTGGAATGCACTTAAGCAGATTAAGAATGTTGCATGCCTACCGGGAATACAAAAAGCATCTCTTGCAATGAGTGATGTGCATCCTGGCTATGGGTTCTGTATTGGCGGCGTTGGGGCATTTGACATGGAAACAGGCGTTGTAAGCGTGGCTGGAGTTGGGTTTGACATAAACTGCGGCGTGAGAACCTTGGCAACCACTTTGACAAAAGCAGATGTTGAGAAAAACAAGCAGAAGATTGCAGATGCTGTGTTTAACACAGTACCAGCTGGTCTTGGTTCAACAGGTGATATAAGGCTTAGCAAGGAAGAGATTGATGAAGTCTTGGTAAAGGGTGCCGAGTTTATTATTGAGCGTGGCTATGGTACAAAAGAAGATCTTAAGTTTATTGAGGAGGAAGGGAAGGTTGCAGGAGCTGACCCTGCAACAGTAAGTGACCATGCAAAAAAGCGTCAGTTTAAGCAGATTGGCACACTTGGTTCTGGAAACCATTATCTTGAGTTTCAGTATGTTGATGAGGTTTTTGATGAGAAAGTTGCTGAGGTCTATGGCTTGAAGAAAGACCAGGTCTTAATCTCTATTCACTGCGGTAGCAGGGCATTAGGCCACCAAATTGGAACAGATTACCTGAAGAAGCTTGATGCTGCAAGCAGGAAATATAACATTCCAATCAGGGAGCGGGAGCTGGTATGCGCTCCAATCAACAGTCAAGAGGGAAAAGAATATTTTGCAGCTGTGTGCGCTGGTATTAACTGTGCATTTGCAAACAGGCAGGCAATTACACATCTTACAAGATTAGCATTGAAAAAAGCCATTGGCTTGGATGAAAGTGAAGTAAAAACATTCTATGAGATTGGCCATAATACAGCAAAGAAAGAGAAACATAAGATTGACGGCAAGATGAAAGAGGTTCTTATTCATAGAAAGGGTTCAACACGAGCATTTGGCCCTGGCAGAGAAGAAATTCCAGAAAAGTACAGGTCAGTTGGCCAGCCAGTGCTTGTTGGCGGAACAATGGGCACAATGTCATACATACTGCACGGAACCCAGAAGGGCATGGATGACACATTTGGAAGCGCTATACACGGCGCTGGCAGGCTTATGTCAAGGCATGGGGCAATTGCAAAGTGGAAAGGTGATGATATTGTCAAGGACCTTGCAAGCAAGGGAATAATCATAAAAGCACACTCATCCAAGGGCATTGCTGAGGAAGCACCTGGCGCTTACAAGCCAGTTGGTGAGGTTGTTGATGTGATGCATAACAGTGGCATTGCAAAAAAGGTTGTAATGGTCAAACCATTGATATGTATCAAAGGCTAGAATCAAATATTTATAATCTTCCCTTTTTTTCCTACATTTATTACACGCGTCTTGCCTATCTTCTCTTCAATACCCTCTGCTTCATGTACATGAGAGCAGAGCAGGATATCTGGCTTGAACTTTTCCACAGCTTTTTTCACACCATCACTGCCTGGAAATATGTTTGTGAATTTTTCTATTGTAGTATCTGATGGATGCACATGCGTGACCATGATTTTTTTCTTAAGATATTCAATTTTTTGGAAGCCTTTCTTGAGCAGGTCATATATCTCTTTTTCACTCAGCTGCATCAGGCCAATGTTTGCTCCGCCGCAGCCAAAGATTCCAACATCCTTGTATTTCACAGAATAGCCATGTATATTTTTCACTCCATACACCTGTGCAAGAAAATCTGCAGTAGCAACAGACTCATGATTGCCTGGAATCAGTAGAACCTTAAGCTTTTTTTTAACAAACGGGCCAATCAGGTTATCTGTGCTTGTGTCAGCAAATGTTATGTCGCCGCACAGCACAACAAGATCTACTTTTTCCTTTGCTGCGCGCTCAGCCAGCTTCTTTGCTATGCCAGTATCCCCATGCAGGTCTCCTGATGCTAGTATTTTCATCTTAATAAATTAGAATTAAATTAGGTTTAAATAATTATCTCTTTATGACAACTTCCTGGTCTTCTGTAAGGTTAATCAGTGTTGAAGGTGCTCCCTTTTTCTCACCTTCATAAATCATAAAATCCATTGTTCTTTTTATTTCAGGTTCAAGGTTCTCAATGCGTGTCATGAAATCCATTCCAGACCTGTTTGCAGATGTTGTTACAACTGGCACACCTGCAAAACCCACAAGCTCGCTGAACCAGTGGTCTGGAATTCGCACCCCAAGGGTGTCCAGGCCCAGGTTAGTTTTATTGGCAATACAATCCTTATTCTTAAGCTTAAGAATTAAGGTATAGGGTCCTGGAAGTTTTTCAACCCACACTTTCTCCTCTTCAGAGAGTTCGCAGTTTTCATGTATCCACTCTTTTGACGGAGCGATGACGGAGAATGGGCTCTTGAACCGGTTCTTCAGCTGCCTTATTCTTGCAACTGCTAAGCTGTCATTTGCATTACAGCCAATACCATAGATAGTATCAGTTGGATGTATGAATACATCGCCGTTCCTGATTCTATCCCTAAACTCAAACTTCTTTAGCTTTACTAGGGCTTTTGTTACAATAGTCATAAATTCCCGAATATTTTAGTGGTTTATATAATTTGTGTTATGTCATTATATACAACATATACCTATGCATCAAGATAGCCAATCATAAAGCCTTCTTCAGCTGCTGTAATCTGGTCATTTTCTGTAAACGTGGATATACTTTTTTCAGAATAAATATCTCCTTCTTCTTCTTCGCTTGCTGTAATGAGCTGTTTTGGCTGAAGAATCCATGTTTTGCCCTCTTTTTTCAAATTCGTAGCCATTTTAAGCAACTCCCAGCCTTCTACAGCTGTTAATGAACTGTAAATCAAAAAAACTAACTTTTGTATTAAGAGTAAGCTTCTTTACCTGTTCAAAAAACAATCTCTCAATCACATCTTTGTTGCAATTTCCCATATTACTCACCTCAAAATTTTTAATATAAGGTATCTGAACTTTATCATTTATATAGCTCACGCGCATATGTCCAGTGTCCAGTGGGTATTTTAGAGGGAATGATTAAAAGAATTAGGCGCTATATTGTAATTAATTCAGTGTAAGTTGAAAACTTTTCAGAAAATGTGTGGGAAGCTTTATGAATTCCTTTTTCTGTTATTATATCATGCTGAATAAATATGAAAATATCCTGTTAAAAAGGTTATTGTCGCGAAAGGTTATTTATCCGCACCACCATATCAGGGCAGAGAACCTTATTGGAGGTGTGAGGCCAGATGAGGTAGGTAACATGAAAAAGGCATTACATTCCCTGATAAAACAACAGTTGGTGGTTTACGTAAAAAAGGGCAAAAGCGCAGTTGCAATCGACAGAACAAGATTGCAGGAGATATATAAATTAATATATCCGACCAATAAAGGTCTAAAATAGAAACATTTAAATATATGCTTTGTTTACAATAAGATGATGGGAAAACAAATAACAATGCAGCACAGGTCTGTGTTTCTAGGTGTGTTTGGAGATTCACCAGTTAATCGCATCATGGACTTTTTAATAGTCAATGATGGGCTTGACTATTCAATGACAGAAATTGCAAGGAATTCTGGAGTTGGATACACAACCATTAAGAGTTTTTGGAAAGTGCTTGTCAGGGAAAAAATAGTAAGGCTAACAAGAGAGATTGGCAAGGCAAAGCTGTACAAGCTCAATAAGCAGAATACAGCAGTGAAGCATCTAATCAAGCTATACTGGAGCATCACAAAGAAAGAACTCGGTAAGATGGTTTCTAAGAAGGTTATTGTTATTTAATATAATTCAAATACACGGGGCTGCGGTTTCACAAGCCTGGGCTATATGCGCAGGTTTGCAGCTGGCGGCAACTCAGGTTATTTTGAAGTAGAACAAGGTACTTCTAGAAGCCTCAGGCTGATTTCTTTATATAAAATTTAATGCCCAGATATCTGTATACCCCATTATTGTAAAACACCTGTATTCACGGAAATATCTAAAGCCAAGCACAGACCATGGTGCAGTTATTCTATCAGGAGACAGACAGACAATGCAGTTTAGTGGCAATGAAAAAGCAGTGATGCGGGAACTCAAGAAAAACTCCAAAATGCCGATAATTGCAATTGCAAAAGAAACAAACCTTGATACAAAAACTGTTGTAAATATAAAGAGGCATCTTGAGGCAAAGGAGGTAATCAGGCAGTATAGCATTGTTCTTAACTATAAATCCCTTGAGATTGAAAGAGAACAGATTTTGATTCAGCTTAATGTAGGTGAAAAACAGGAGATGAAACGTTTTCTGTCTTACTGCAGGTTTCATAAAAACATACTAACTGCATTGAAGATAATTGGCAACTATGATATTATACTAACTATGGAAAAACTTGACAAAGAAAAAGACATAATAAGTGAGCTAAGAAAAGAATTTGACATATTGGGATATAAACTGCTTAAGATAGAACAAGTTCTTAAAGATACAACCATCCCATATCCTTTCCTACAGTAATACCCAACCCAAACCTATTAATATCAGTATTGTATTGTGCTTCTTATGGTATTGCTTAATTATATGCTGGCACTTGTTGTAACATTTCTCGGTTTATTTGTTGGCCTTGTGCTGGTATTTACAGCAACTGAAGAGCTGAAAGCAGGCAGGAAATTTTTTATTCTGCTGACGCGCATTATTTTTTCGCTTGCGTTTGTGTTGTTACTGTTGTCATATTCTATTCCTTGGTGGCTGATTGTAATTATGGTGATTGCTTACTTTGCTGTTGATTATCATTACAGAATTGATGAAAGATACATTTATGCGCTGCTTGCAGTGATATTTTTCCTGAGTTATAGGAACCAGAACTTGTTTATTCTTGAGTCAATGCTGATATTCCTTTACGGATTTCCAGCTGGAAGCTTGTTCTGCGAAAAGCTTGTTAAGAAAAAGCTGCTTGCGATTGGAAAATTGTTTCTTAACCACTTACATTACTTGATTATTGCCGCTCTACCATTTCTTGTTGTCTATCTTTAGCCAGAAGCCAATGTGCTTGAAAATGATATGTACTATAGGTGCAAGTATAACAAGTGTTAGAATAACTTCCCAGGGCGGCAGCCAGATGATAGAGATGAACAGCAACCCCCCTACCAGGGCATCTAGCTGGTCAAATGGAAACCAGGGGTTGCCTGGCTTTATGCCCCTCCTGCGCTTGAAAAAGCTCTCAGCTGCATCTCCAAAGATGACCCCAAAGCCAATCAGGAAGCCAAGCAGTAGGAAATTATACTGGGTGTAATCAATAAAACTGAGGTTCTGAAAAAATTCATACTTGTACAGCAAGGTTTGGAGCCAGGTTATGATGATTGAAAAAATAACTCCAAAGATTAAGCCGCGCCAGGTCTTGTTTTTTCCAAGCAATGGCTTTCCTTTGAATTTCGCATTGAAATCAAAAGGTATTGCTAGGAACCTGAAACTGCGCCTCATAATAGAAGGAGCCATGTTGGCAAACATGCCAGGCAATATCACGTAAATGCATTTAACTATGAAAAAAAGCAAGGGCATTAGATAATCCTCTTAATCTTAAACCCACTTATCATGAGCACTGCAAGGAGTATGTAAATATAATGATAGAACAGCGCAGGCACGCCAGAATAATATATTATGCAGATAATTATTGCTGCACTTGGTATTGGCAGGCCGTGGTATGCTTTCTTGTCATTTATTGCATTGTGCCTTGCAAGCCTGAGCAGGCCGCACAGCAGGTATACAATAAAGCCAATAACTGCAAAGCTTGTATTGATTATAGCATAGCCAAGCACAACAGGTGCTACACCGAATGTGATAATATCTGCAAGGCTGTCGATGTGTAAGCCAATAGGGCTTTGTTTCTTAGACTTTCTTGCAATCTTACCATCAAAAAAGTCCATCACAGCACCAATAATTATGAAAATTGGTGCATACATCACCCTGTCGCTCATTACTAAGAATATTGCAATCAAGCCTGAAGCTGCATTTAGAAGTGTTAGGAAATCAGCTGTTTTTAATCTCATTTAATTTCACCGATGATTGTTTCGCCGGCTCTGACTCTTTGCCCTTCTTTAACCTTCAGTTTGACTGTTTCTGGGACAATTAATGCAACCTGGCTTCCGAAGGTTATCAATCCAATAATTTGTCCTTTATTTATTTTTTGGTTTTTCTTTACAAAACACTTTATTCTTCGCGCAAGCACACCTGCAATCTGGATGACCTTTGCATTAATCTTTCCGTTGACCACGATTTCATTTTTTTCGTTTTCAAACACCTTCATTGACTCTGCATTTCTGACAGCATTATGGAATTTCCCTTCTTTATATGATACCTTGGCTACAGTTCCGCTAAACGGGGCTCTTTGCCAATGCACATTCAGCATTGTCATTACAATTGTTATGAGGACAGGATTTTTAATGCCAGTGCAAGCTGTCTTTATCCTGCCAAAGGTTCCTTTATCAATTCTAAGTTTTCCTGGGTCATTTACCTTAACAACCCTAACAATCCTTCCATCAGCTGGAGCAACAATCGTATTTCCTTTTGAAATGGTCCTGCTTGGATTTCTCTGGAACCACAACCTAAAAAGAATAAAGGTAAGTATTATTCCAATTATGATATCTAGCCATAGCATAATAAGTTAAACTGCAACCTTCCTAATAAACTTTTCCAAAAACTATTTATTAACTGCGCATATCCTTTTTAATATGAATTACACCATACTGGATTGTTACACTGATGAACCAGCTGGCCTAGGTGTTCCGCCATATCTAGGGACATATCCGCGCTATTTGTTCGGAGCCCTGGATAATCCATATTATCTTACAATAGATGATTTGAGACTGCATAAATTTGGAGAGCCTAAAAAGCAGCCAAAAACAAATATCAGGATATACAACCTCACAAAAAATGCAGTAGATGTTGCAAAGATTCTTGCAAAAACAGATATCCTTGTTGTTATTGCCGGCATACAGACACCTGGCAAATATCTTTCTGCTGTTCCTGGCACATTGTATGAGATAACACAGCTTATTCAGGATTTAAAGTGCAGAAAGATATTGACTGGGCCAGCTGTTTCTGGTTCGCGTTTGGAAGGTGGCAAGCATGCTGAAAAGCTTAACCTTAATGTATTTGATGAGGTTGACGAGAACTTTAGTGGGATTGATGATTATGGTGGGATAAATCCTGTGAAAGGAGCAGGTGTTGTGAAGCAGATTCCTTATCCTATAATTGTAGAGATTGAGACTGGTCGTGGATGTTCACGCAAGAAGCACTGCAGTTTCTGCACTGAGTTTAGGCATGATGTTGAGTTTCGTGAGCAAAAG
Source organism: Candidatus Aminicenantota bacterium (assembly GCA_017610325.1). GTDB lineage: Archaea > Nanobdellota > Nanobdellia > Woesearchaeales > JAFCCF01 > JAFCCF01. The sequence continues at coordinate 30,611 of JAFCCF010000015.1, forward strand.
GATATTCTTGCTGAGGTCAAGGCACTGAAAGCAGCTGGTGTCAAATACTTCCGCTTAGGAAAACAGAGTTGTTTTTATTCATACAAAGGTGGAAAAGCAGAAGAGATTGAAAAACTGCTTAAGCCAATAGCTGCCTTGAAGCCAGATGTGTTGCATATAGACAATGCAAACCCTACAATGGTTGATGAAGAAAAGACAAAATTGATTGTAAAGTATTGCACCCCAGGCAATGTAGCAGCATTTGGTGTTGAATCCTTTGACCAAGAGGTTATCAAGAAGAATAATCTTAACTGCGAGCCTGAGCAGGTGTTCAATGCTGTCAAGATAATCAATAAAATCAGTGGAAAGAGAAGCGAGAATGGAATGCCTGTATTTTTGCCTGGGATCAACATCTTATTTGGTTTGATTGGAGAGAGCAAAGCTACATTTGAGGCAAACTATGAAACATTAAAGAAGATTCTTGATGCTGGGCTGCTGCTGCGTAGGATTAACATAAGGCAGGTTGCTGTGTTTGAGGGAACCCAGTTGCAAAAACAGGCAGGTGTAAAGTTTATCAAGAAGAACAAGAAATATTACTGGAAGTGGCGCAACCAGATAAGACAGGATATTGATTTGCCAATGCTGAAAAGGCTTGTTCCAGAAGGTACAATACTAAGAAACGTGCGCACAGAAATCCACGACGGTAACACAACCTTTGCAAGGCAGTTTGGAACCTATCCCTTGATTGTTGGAATAAAGAAAAAGCTTGAGCTTAACAAATTCTACGATGTCAAGATAATAGGATATATGCTTAGGAGTGTTACTGGCGAGGTTGTTTAGTTTTTTTCAAACTTTTTCTGGCATTCTTTACAGTAGTTCTGCCTTGCTTCGCCTTTCTCAAGTACCATTCTTTTCCTGCAGAGCCTGCAGTACTTAATTATCTTATACCCTCCCTTTGATATTTTTTCCATTCCCTGCCCTCCTAAGAAGCATCTGTTGAACCACTGCCCTTGCATATTGTAGTTGTAATAGACTGCGATTTACCACCATATGAAAAACATCTTCATGTCTTTATTTTTGTGTTCTTATACTTGTTGCAAAGAGCCACTTAGAATTCCTTCTTTTTCCTAAAGCACTCCCTGCAGAAAACATCCCTGCCCTCAGTTGGCTTAAACGGGACCTCACATTCCTGGCCGCACTCTGCGCATATTGCTTTGTGCATCTGTCTATCTCCAAAATTACTTCTGAATCCGCCTCCAAAGTTACCTCCTGAGCCACCTCTATTGTCTCTAAAATTTCCTCCAGAGCCGCCTCTGTTGCCTCTGTCGCCACGGCGAGACTTTCCAGAACCTTTCCTATCTCCCATTCTTATTCTTCCTCCTTAGTTTATATCAGAAATAATATTAAATTCCTGACATGAGGGTAGGATTAGTTGTCCTTTATAAAACCTCGCTTTACTCCCAATTTGATATATACAAAACTTATTTAAATAACTCTTACAAACAGCATCACTATAGGATCAGATGATAAAACCCTAGCAATAATCACCCATATCCTTGGGTGGTTTACTGGCTTTATAGGACCACTTATTGTTTTGCTGGTTACGCAGAGTACAAATGTGAAGAACCACGCAAAGCAAGCACTGAACTGGCAGTTTAGTCTGCTAATATACTTCGCTGTAGCTTTTGTATTGATGTTTGTATTTGTGGGTGTCATATTGATGTTTGCCCTGGGAATACTGAACACCGTGTTCTGTATTATGGCTGCAGTAAAGGCTGGTAATAATGAAACATGGAAATATCCTATTTCCATTCGTTTCTTTAAGGTCTAGGAAAAAGCAGTGTAATCTAATATTCGAAAGATATTTAAATAGTTTATTTTCTCTATAGATGTATGTCCCGGTAGCTTAGTGGTAGAGCGCGTGGCTGTTAACCACGAGGTCGCCTGTTCGAGTCGGGCCCGGGACGTCTTGGGCCCATTTGGGTCTCTATTTTTTATATAAGTCTTTCAGTATTCTGGTGGCGTCTATTACCTGTTCTTTAGAAAAAGTGCCGCATTTATTTAGGGCCTCGTCAAATCTCAAGATTAACCTGTTTCCGTTTTCGATATAAGGCTCATTGTACTGCCTTGCAAGCTTTGACATTTGACTCTTGTCACTGAACCTACCTGCAATGCCGCCCAGTACATCTGTCTTAACATAGGTATAGGTGTTATAAATCCCATGAGCAAATGCAAACCTGTTGGATGTACTGTGGCCTTTGACAACCACTTTTTTCAGCCCTAGGAATATGGCACCATTATATTTGTCAGGGCTCAACTTTTGCTTGATTCTCTTCAATGAGCCTGTTAGCATAGCTAATAATACTGCAGGGGCTGACAGCACAGCAATTACCTTGTTAATAGGTAGGTTAAGCTCTTTTTTCACAGTAGAATAAATAAGATCTTTTATTGCACCTTCAGAAGCTTTTACAAACATGTTGCCAACCTCTCCGCTTGTTACAACCACATCTGCTTTATTAAGGTAAATCCCCTTCCTTCCTTCAATAAATCCCTGGTAGTTAATCTCTGGTTGTGACTCCAGTAATTCCCTTGTTACTTGGGCTATCTCTGTGCCTTTTGTTGCCTCTTCTCCAACATTAAACATCTTAACTGTCGGGCTTTCATTGCCAAAGAATGCTGCGTAGAATTCTGACCCCATAACTGCATATTGGTAGAGCATGAATGGAGTTGTTTCCTTTATGTTCACGCCAACATCAAGAAGCACGCTGGGCTTGCCAGTTCTGGTTGGGATAAATGCCATCAGAGGCGTCCTATAAACACTGTCAAGTGTTCCTATCTTCCTTCCTGAATTCTTTGCAAGCACGCCTGTATTACCTGAGCTGAACATCGCGTCAATTGAACCCTGCTTCAGTTCCTCCATCAGTTTAGGGATTGCAGTATCTGGATGAAAATCTGTTGTATTCCCCTTACTAATTACCTGATCTCCTTCTAGGTTTACAATGTTTCCGTTGTTGTCATGGGCTTTTATGCAGTCTAATAATTCTATTTGTGGGTAATCCTTTTTCGGGAACTGTTTCCTAAGAGTATCTTTTGGGCCTAGCAATACAAGTCTTGCATTGTGGTCTTTTTTAAGCGC
>JAFCCF010000047.1 GCA_017610325.1 Candidatus Aminicenantota bacterium
CTGGCTATGCAGATGCTGTTGGCGGAAGTGCTATATGTTCAACAGCAGAGCTGATGAGGCCTGCACTGCAGATTCTAAGAAAAAAAGATTCATTGGTGTCAGAGGTTTCTATACTTGATGATGTAAAAAATGACAGAATCTTGTTTGGAACTGATTTTAGCCTGAATGTCGAGCCAACACCTGAGCAGCTTGCACAGATGGCAATAAATGCAGCAGGTTGTGTAAGGGAGTTTGAGATTGAACCAAAGGTTGCTATTCTTTCATTCTCAACAAAGGGCAGCGGAGGAGATAATCCGCAGACTCAGCTTATCAGAAAAGCGCTTGATATTGCTAAAAAACAGGACCCTGTTCTTAAGATTGACGGCGAGATGCAGGTTGATGCTGCTGTGAATGAGTTTGCAGCTGGCAGAAAGTGCCCTGACTCTGAGATTGGGGGCAAGGCAAACACCTTAGTGTTTCCAAACCTTACTGCTGCCAATATATTTGCGCATTCAATACTCCAGTTTTCTGACATGGGATTGTTGTTTACAATCCTTAGGGGCATGGCAAAGCCAGTGGGCATATTTGGCAGGAGCGTGTCCAATGAGATAATCGAGAACATTATTCTTAGCCTGGCAATGCAGGTTAATGCAGAAAGTTTGAAGGGCTAATGAGATTCAATGATATCCTGAAAGAAATAGAGGAGCATACCTGGTGGGTTGAAGAGGCACCGTGCGTTGTGCAGACAATCATATATGAGTTAACATGCTTTGTATCAATGTCAAGGCTCCTTAAACAGCCATTTTTTTCATTAAGTGTCATGGCAATGAAGGGCGACTATTTCTGGGAGGTAACGCCTGCAGATGAGAGGCATAAGCTGTACCTGTATTTTTTCAGGCAGATGAAAAAAAATAAGAGTTACATTAGCCAGCTTATGGAGCTGACTGACAAAAAAAAGGTGGCTTACTGGGCTATCTTTGATAAATTTAAAGCCTGCAAAAGCAATCAAGAGCTATGGAAATACTATAGGAAGTTTATGGAAAAATATAGGGACTGGATTGAGTTTAATGCAGCAATTGAATGCGTTGATGTGTTTTCATCACAATATCTTGAGGAGGCAGTGAGAAAAGAGCTGCCTGAACTGGCAAGAGAAGAGGTTATGGAACTTACCAGGGTTATGATTACACCTAAAGAGCTCAGCTTTATGGAAAAAGAAAGGTTTGAACTGCTTGAAATATGCAATGAACACTACGATAATGTACGCAAGCAGCAAAAAACAATAAGCCTAATGCAGAAGCTTGAGCAGCATTCAGAAAAATATTATTTTGTGCTGAGCAATTTTAAAACTATTAGGAATCTTGGAGCTGCAGATTTTTTTGAGAAATGCCTGGAAGAAACCCAGAACACAAAACAAAAGCTTCAGGATGAGGCAAACAGCTTGAAAAATAAGATTTCTAAGCTAAAAAAAGCAGAACTTGATGCAAAATCAAGGTATAATATGAGCAGTGACCTTTTGCTGCATTTTCAGTTATGTGAGATTTTCGGAACCTGCATTGATAAACGTAAGGCCAACATGATGAAGACAAATAAGGCAATTATGGATATGTGCAGCAGGATTGGTGCAGGGTTTGGAATTACTGGGGATAAGGTTTCAAGGTACACGCTAAATGAGATAAGGGTTCTTATTCTGGATGGAGTAAAGCCAACTAAGGAGCTTAATAGGCGGAAAAAAGAAGCAACAGTATGGGTATATTCAATAGACACTAATGCAAAAGAAGGGTACAATGAGCAGGTATTCAAAGGCAAAGACGCTGAGCAAATCCTTGCTAAAGTGCTTCCAAAAGCAGAAGGGGAGATTAAGGGCCATGTTGCTAGTGCACCTGTGAACAAAATTGTTGGGAAAGTGCAGATAATATTTGACACTTCTATGCAGGAATTTGAGAAAGGGAACATTCTTGTAACTACAATGACTCGCCCTGATTTTGTTCCGCTCATGAGGAAAGCTGCTGCAATAGTAACAGATGAAGGCGGTCTTACCTGCCATGCAGCAATTATCAGCAGAGAACTTGGAATTCCATGCATTATCGGAACTAGAATCGCTACAAAAGCCCTCAAAGATGGTGATACAATTGAGATGGACCTTAGGAAAGGTGTTGTGAGGCAGGTGAAATGATGTTTGAAGATATTAATCCAGAGGACTATGTTCATATGATGAACCTAAAGGAATCCATGTTTACCACTTATTATGAGGTTGAGGAGCGCAAGTTCATGGAAAAAGATGGCTTTAGCAATATGCGCCTGATTTACGTCAACAACCAGTCTCATTTCCACAAAGATGACTTAGCTAAATATGATCTTTCTGATGAAAGAATACTGCAGGTTATTGAGCTTGTCAAGCAGCGTTCTGAAGCATTTCTTAAGTTTTCAGAGGCTGAGCTGGATTTCTCTAATATGTCATGGGATGAGCTGATGCAGATATTTGATAAGTTCCGCAAGGTCTGGGGTGGGTGCATGAGAGTAATTGATGTTCCAGTCTATATCCTTAATTATTTTGAGCCTAAGACTGTTGCCTTAATGAAAGAAAAAGGCTACAGTGAAAAAGAGTTTGATGTGCTGACGCATCCGCTGTATAAAACCTATCACCAGCGCAGGCACCGCGACCTATTTGAAGTAAAAAAAGGTAACATGTCGCGCGATGAATTCAAAAAAAAGTGGGCATTCAGCCAGATGGTTGTGTTCCAGTACAAGCCAGTTGATGATAAGTTTATTGATGAGCAGCTGGAACATGTAAAGGATGCTGACAAAGAACTAAAAGAACTTAATGAAAAACAGGAAAAAGGAGAAAAAGCTTACAATGAACTTTATGAAACACTTCCTGATGAGCTTAAGAAAAAAGCAGACCTTATCCAGAAGTTCATCTATATCCGCGATTACAGGTTTGAACTGGCTATTCGCGCAATCTTCAATCTCCAGCCATTCTTAAGAGAGCTTGCTTCCAGACTTAATATTACATATGACCAACTTATCTACCTTACCCCAGAAGAGGTTGTCTCAAAAAAGATTCCAGAAAAACTGCAGATGCGCATGGAGAAATTTGTATATTATGACAAGTACATCTATGTTGGCGAAAATGCTGACAAGATTTACAATATGTTTAACAAAAGAATGGAACTAGATGAGCTAACAGGCAAGGGTGTGAGTTCTGGAAAGGTTACTGGCACTGCAAAGGTTGTGCTCTCTCCTAATCAGCTGAGCAAGATTAAGAAAGGGGATATTATTGTAACTGAGCTGACAACACCAGATTATCTGCATGCACTTAGCAAGGTTTCTGCAATTGTCACAAACATCGGCGGGTTTACATCACATTCTGCAATTGTAGCAAGGGAATTTGGCATTCCATGCGTTGTAGGTACAAATAATGCAACAAATGTATTCAAGGACGGCGACAAGCTTGAGGTTGATGCTACCAAAGGAATTGTAAGGAAAATAAGATGAAATCAGCGCTCATAAGCAAGATTAAGAAAAAGCAGTGGTATAGGCAGGGCGGTAGTATTCTTCCATACTATGTCTGGCAGCCATACAAGCGCGCCTTTGAGTACTATGACGGCTTCAATTACTTCGCTGGCAAGATAAACTATGGATATTTTAACAAGAAAAAGCAGAAGAAGATTTGCGATGATATATTAAAAAGGCAGATGAAGAATAACAGCTACCTTAGCAAGAAGCTTATTGAGCCATGGAAAAAGCTGGCTAAGAAACAGCGGGAGTTCAATGCAATAATCACAAAAGAGCATCTGCAGCAGCTTGATGAAAAGCAGTTCCTGAAGCTGCACAAGGAGTTTATTAAAATAAGGTATAAGCATTGGAAATACAGTGTACTGATTGAAACATTTGACCCGTGGGGAGACTTACTTGTTTCTGATTTTATGCAGAAAAACAAGCTGGATATTGCAGCTGAGGACCTTAATGTGCTAATGGACCAGCAAAAGCTGCACTTTATCCAGATGGAAAAGCTTGACAGGCTCAGGATTGCGAAAAAACTTAAGCTGGGAAAAGCAAAGCCACAAGATATACCAGAGCATATTAAGAAATATTTCTGGATACATAATTCATGGGCTGAGGTATATTATCTTGACGGTGCATTTTTCCTGGAGCTTATCAAGCGGGATATTAGCAAGGATACTGAAAAGATTGATAGGACAATTAAGTGGTTTGATGGTTTTGCTTCATACCAGAAGGAGAAAAAAGCAGAGCTTTACAAGAAATACAAGCTGGATGCAAAAGCAATCAACATGTTCAGTTTCTTTTCCATGCTTACTGACTGGAGAGATGGCAGGAAAGCGCTTGCATACCAGAGCAATTATACTGGTGATTTATTCCTACACGAGCTCAGCACAAGGACCGGTGTAAGGCATTACCTACTTACATATCTTTCACCGCATGAGATAAAGAGCTTTTCTACGGTCAAGAAACTCAAGAGCACGCTGCTGCAAAGATCTAGGGGGTGCATATATTACCAGCACCCTAAGACAGTTGAATGGTTCATGGCAAAGGATGCAGAGGAGATGAGGCAGCTGCTGGATAACAGGATTGGTAATTCAAAAGAGCTTAAGGGAGTGTGCGCATCAAAAGGCAAGGCAACTGGAAAAGCCAAGATAATTATGACAAAGGATGACTTTGACAAGCTGAAGCAGGGTGATATACTAGTTACGTCAATGACACGCCCAGAGCACACGCCTATTATGAAAAAAGCAGCTGCAATTGTGACAGATGAAGGAGGAATAACCTGCCATGCTGCAATTGTGAGCAGAGAATTAGGGGTTCCTTGCATAATAGGGACCCAGAGCGCAACTAATGTGCTAAAAGACAATGACCTAATCGAGGTTGACGCAAACAAAGGCATTGTGAGGAAGATATAATGAAGCTAGGCAAAGACAAGCTTGTTACAAACATTCAGACTACGTTTGCGCCATTTAAGCACTTTTTTGATAGAGAAATTTATGTGCAGGGGTTTAATGCTGTGCCTGCTCATATCTATATGGGCCCAAACTCAGCTGTGCATACCATCTGGCAGGTGCTAGGGTATGGATACAAGAAGTGTGTGATTAGCTTTGAGAATGATTACTGTGAATACTTCTATTTCCTGGACGATATTAAGTCTGTTGGGAACAATTTTTTCAAGAGGCATAACAAGAGCTACATGAAAAAGATGCTTGAGCTTGACGCAGAGTTCTGGAAACCGTGCCAGGAAGTAATTTCAAAGAAGATTCCGAGAATCCACAAGCTTTCAGACAAAAAGCTTATTGACGAATACAAAGATGTCATGATGCTGTGCTACCAGAACTTTGGCACATCTCACCTGGTTGAAGCAATTGCCATCACATCTGACCATAAAATAAAGGAACTGCTGCTCAAAGACCTGAGAAACATCAATCAGGAGAAGAATTTTAACAAATACATCTCAATACTAACTCAGCCAATAAGGATTTGCTTTATCCACAGGGAGAATGCATCGCTGAAGAAGATGATAAATTACATAAAGCGTAATAAAGTCAAACTGCAGAAGAGCAGCATTGAGAAAGATAAAAAACTGCTGAAGATGATGCAGGAGCACCTGAAGGAATTCTTCTGGATTAAGAGCACATGGGCAGATAGTGTTGAGTTTACACTGGACATGCTCATACATGATTTAAAGCTGGCAATGAAAGAGAAGAAGACACTGGAAGTAAAGTCAAAAAACTTTTTTGAAGGTAATCTGAAAAAGAAAAGTGCACTTATGAAGAAGCTTGGCTTGAGCAAAGAGCTTGCCAAGGTGATAGAAGTAACTGATGTTTTCACATACTGGCAGGATGATCGCAAGATTGAGATGTTAACATTGTGCTGGGCACTGCAGAGATATGTGAATGAGCTCAGCAAAAGAATTAATATTAAACCAGAACACCTTAATTATGTTATGATGGAAGAGCTTGACAAACTGCATAAGTTTGATGACCAAATACTTGCACAAAGGAGAAAGGGCTGTGCAATGCTCTATGAGAAGGACATGATGGGGATTATATCTGGAGCTGAGTACAGGAAATTCAGGGATTTCCTGAAGCAGAAGGAAGAAAAGAAGAAAGAATGGGAGATTATGAATGGGCAAGGTTACCGGAGAGGTTATGATATGCAAGTCAATGGATGATATCAGGAATTTTAAGGAAGGTGCAGTTCTTGTAACTACAATGACAAGACCCGAGTTTATTCCTGCCATGAAAAAGGCAATAGCAATTGTGACAGATGAAGGTGGAGTTACGTGACATGCTGCAATTATCAGCCGCGAGCTTAAGATTCCATGCGTGATTGCAACAAAGAGAGCAACAAAGGTGTTGAAGGATGGCGATATTATCGAAGTAAATGCCGACCATGGAGAAGTGAGAAAGTTATAAAATGACAGAAATGTATGGGCATCTATTAAAGAGAAAATGGTACATACAATCATTCAATGCAACGCCTGCACTGATTCATTTAGCTGGCATGTCAGGAATATTCACGCTGCCGCCTACATTAGGATATGGCTATACTAATTTTATCAAGGATTTCAGCAATGACTTCTGCGAGATGTACTATGACAGGGCTGACCTGCACCATATTGCGCATGAGTTTGAGAAAAAGCAGGATGCTGACAAGGATTATCTTAAGAAACTTATTAACATCAGCCTGAAGCAGAGAAATAAGATGATTAGCTTCATCAAGGAGCACAAAAGCCTGGGCAAGCTCTCAGACAAGGAGTTGGTTGAGGAATATAAAAGATTTGCCTGGATTATACACTTTTCTATCGGCGCAACGCACATGATTGAAGGCTACACCTTAACAAGGGACATAAAGCTCAAAACCCTGCTGCTTAGGGATCTTGAAAAGCAGGGACTGCAGCATAAATTCAATGAATCTTTTGCAACACTGACAAAAGCAATCAAAATGCCATTTATAACAGATTATAACAATGCATTGGTCAGGGTGCTCAACAAGATTAAGAAGGATAAACAGCTCTACGACAAGCTTAAGACCCTTTCTGCAAAGGAATTTGGGAAAAAAGCTTCTGGATTATTCAAAGAACTGGAAAAAGAATTCTTCTGGGTAAATACAAACTATACACAAGCACCTAAGCTAAAAGCAGTTGACTTTATCAGTGAGCTTCAAAGAATATTAAATGAGAAAAAGGAGACAAAGCTAGTTCCAGACAGTGCTTTCAGCAAGAATGTGCAGGAAAAAAAGCAGTTAATAGCAAAAGTAAAGCTCAGCAAAGAGCTTAGACAGATAATTAAAGTGACTGATGAGATGTCATGGTGGCATGATGACCGCAAAAAGTACATTCTTTACGGATTGTGCACAATGGATGAGTTTATCTTAGAGCTAAGCAGGAGGTTTAGCATCAGCATGAAATATCTTAGATATATTCTGCCTGAAGAGATAACAATAGACAGGCTAAAAAAACTTCCTAAGAACTTTTTCACAGAAAGAATCAAAGGATGCCTTGTCATATACGAAGGAAATAATGTAGATATCCTAACTGGAAATAATTATACTAGACTAAGGAGTGGGTTGAAGAAGCATGAGGATGGAGAAGAGATAAAAGAAATTGAGGGTTTCTGCGGTTCAACTGGCAAGGCTATTGGAAAGGTTCATATCTGCAAGACAATCCAGGAGATTAAATCATTCAAAAATGGGGATGTACTTGTTACTGGCATGACAAGGCCAGAGTTTATTCCTGCAATGAGCAAGGCAGCTGCAATTGTGACAGATGAAGGAGGCATAACATGCCACGCAGCTGTGATTTCAAGGGAGATGGGAAAACCTTGTGTGATTGGCA
>JAFCCF010000098.1 GCA_017610325.1 Candidatus Aminicenantota bacterium
CAACCCTTGCGTTGACTGCAATACACTTCTGAAGTTTTCACTTCTCTGGGATTTTTTGCAGCAGACTTTCGGCATTGCTTATCTCGCCACAGGCCATTATGCCAGAGTCTCTAAGACCAATGGTAAGACATTGCTTGGCAGAGCCAATGACAAAACCAAGTACCAAAGCTATTTTCTCTATGGCATCGCATCGGATAAACTGACAAAGCTTGTTTTGCCTATAAGTGAATTGACGAAAGAAAAAGTGCGTTCGCTTGCTGCCGAGTTGAATTTGACCGTTGCCGAAAAACCAGAGAGTATGGAATTATGTTTCGCCGGCGAAGGAAATTATCGAGACGCCTTAACTGAGTCCTGCGCCAACCAACCCGGAGACATAACAGATATGCTGGGCAACAAGATAGGTACACATAAGGGCATTGCTAATTATACACTTGGCCAGAGAAGGGGTATTGGCTTTGCCGGCGGTGTGCCACTTTCACACTTGGCAGAAGAGAAGAGGTGAGCTGTCATACTATCAAGGCGAATCAGATCAATACCCTCATACCTGGGGAGCTTGTTGCTGGCAGCCAACTATTCGGGAAAATTCGTTCTTATGGCGACCCTCGGCCATGCAAGCTTACTGATATAACAGAAACTGATATGACCGTTGAGTTCGACCAACCTCAATTTGCTCCCAGTCTCGGTCAGAAGCTTGTGCTGTATAACAGTGATGACAACATCGTCACTGGTGGTACAATATCAGCCGAAACTGTAACTTCTGGATAAATTACGAAAAAACAAAAAAATTCCTTGAACAACTATACCCCTATGGGGTATAATAAAGAGAAAAGTATAAAAGGGGCGAAAAATGAAAAAGCATCCTGATCATGCTGACAATCTGGTGGCATTAAGGCGAATTGAGGGCCAGGTACGCGGTGTTCAAAGGATGATCGAAGATCATAAATACTGCATCGATATTTTAACTCAGATATATGCAATCAAAGGTGCTCTTTCCAGAGTAGAACAGAAGATATTGGAAAAACACCTTAAGAACTGCGTAACCGATGCAGTTAAAGGAGCATCCGAAAAGGAAAAGCAGCAAAAAATGGACGAGATTCTTAAGCTTATACACCAGGCTCGCAGATAATAAAATGTAGTGGTTAAAAGGCGACTGATTTGTATAATGAGACTGTAAAATCATATCAGATTAAGGGGCTAAGAATATGAATATGCAAGTTCTTAGAATTATGGGTGTGGTTGTACTTGTTTCAATATTGCCTGCTATGGCTTCGCAGCAACCAACCGATACAAATGATTTGCGGGTCCTTCAGGATTATCTACGTTTTGCCTCCCTTAATAATGCTGAGCTTAAAGCAAAGTTTGAACAATGGAAAGCTGCTTTGGAGCAAATACCACAGGCGAAGGCGTTGGACGACCCTAAATTTACATACAGCTATTTTATAGAAGAAGTGGAAACACGAGTTGGCCCACAAAGAAACAAGTTTGGGATTATGCAGGTCTTTCCCTGGTTTGGTAAAATCGAGGCGAGGAGTGATGTTGCAGCAGCGAAAGCAAAAGCTGCGAGACAGAGATATGAAGCGAATAAGTTAAAACTGTTTTGGCAGGTAAAGGATGCCTTTTATGAATTCACATATCTGGCTACAGCTATCGATACTGCCAAAGAGAACCTTGAACTGTTACAGCATTTTGAAGAGGTTGCACTGACGAAATATAGAGCCGCCACCGCAACCCATCCTGATGTAATTCGTGCTCAGGTAGAATTAGCGAAGCTTGAGGACGTCTTGAAAAGTCTGGAGCAACTTAGAGAGCCAACAGTTGCAAGGCTCAATTCGGTACTTAATCGACCGGTCAGGGCAAAACTGGCTTGGCCCGGGAAAGAACCAACAAGAGAGTTACAGCTTAACCGACAGTATATTATTGAGTCATTGATAAGAAATAATCCGCAACTTGCTGAATTAAACTGGGAGGTTGAGGCAGCCAAAGCCAAGGTTGAACTGGCAAAGAAA
>JAFCCF010000016.1 GCA_017610325.1 Candidatus Aminicenantota bacterium
GTGAAATAATAATTGCTTGGCCATCATGTGTTCCTTCGAAAGTTACATTTTCAGAATCTTCTTGAATTGCCTTCTCTAACATTCCCTCATTTATCGCTGTTCCCATGGGAATATTGCTTCTCTTGAAAGCTGGTTTTAATCTTGAGAAGAGTTTTTGATTCATCTCAAGTTCATATGATTCTTTGCAAGGATTTAGGTTTGTATCTTCTTCTTCGGGTCTAAGAACATATTCATCCTGATTAAAGGTTATTATTTTTGTTGCGTCAAATGTTTTCTGCTGTTCAATCATGATTTTATAAAGTCCCTGCGGTGACCTTCCTGTGTTCAGACCAAGACCATAATCTCTTTTCTCTATCACTGTGGCTGTTCTCATATCAGGAATAAGAATTCTTGCAGCAATATGACTCATTTGCTCATAATTTTCAGTGATAATAACATCAAAGGTCATTTGTATTACCAGTCTCTGTTTATCACCCCTTTTTATAGAGGATGTATAGGTGGTTTAAAAAGTTTTGTGAACCAAAAATTATATTAGGAAGTTATAGTGCCTAAAATCACATGTTTGTGCGTATAAAAAAGATATATGGGAATGAGTATGCATACCTTGTTAAGAACAGGTGGACCAAGAATGGTCCTCGCCAGAAGTCGCGTAAATACTTGGGCAAGGTTATCAGGCTGCAGAAGAAGAGGGATATATTATTTGTGGATATTTTAGAGCACAAGAACATTGATTTCTTTGTGGAGAACTCTCACTTTAAAGACATTGTGAAAAAGCTGGCTGAGCTTGAGCTGTTGAAGCATGGCTTTGAAAAGCAGGGCAAGATGTTTATTAGGGATGATTTCAAGGTAGACCTTATCAAATTTACGTCTAAAAAAGCAGGCAAGAATATAGCTCTGCGCCTTAATGAGGGTGTAATGTGCGGCAAGAGCCTTGAGTTATTGATTAAATTCCTTCCAAAAGAAGGTGAGCAAGCTACAGCAGTTGCACTTGCAGAGGCATTTGTCAACAATGGAATAGACGTTGAGAAAGAAGTGTTTATCAAAATATTCCAGAAGGTGTATTAGATGTCAAGAGTAATGGTCTTATCCTTGGTGTTAAGCTCAATATTTTTCTCTTTGAGCAGCTTCTTTATCTCGCCCCATTCATGCTTTTCCTTGAGCTTCTTAATCTCTTTGAGCAAGGCATCGACCTTTTGATAATTCTCGTAAATAAGCTCTCCTTTTTGCTTGTTTTCCTCTATAGCATTCTCAATTTCCTTGAAGCGCAACTCCTGCTTGTTGATTATTCTCTTTAATTCTTCTATTCTTTTGTTATGGGTAGTATCTTTTTTAGCATCTTCCTTTTTCTGGGCTGACAACACACTATCAAGTGCGTGGTTTAACGAGGAAGAAGTCTCACTTTTCAAATCCTTGTAGCGCAGCATCTCAAATGGAGTAATATCTTCAACAACATCTTTTTTGAAATATGTATGTGGCTGGAGTTTTTTATTTGCAATCTCTGTGCATTGCTTGAACAGGTTTTTCAGCTCTTTATCGTCAAGTTTTTTCTTTTTCTTGTCAATGCCTGCCATTAGCAGGAGCTCCTCTGCATACACCCCGCCCAGGCCAAGCTCAACTGCGAGCATCACTGCAATACTGTCCTTGTCTGACTTTTCAATCAGCTGTTTTAGCTCGTCAAAAGTGAGTTTAAGGAAGTTAATGTCGCGCTCTGGGAACTTGTATTCCCGCTTATGCGTTACCTGTCTAGCCTTCCACTTCTGCACTTCAAGGGGCATCATAATATTATATTTATCGTCGGTGAGAACTATATTTCCCTTGCTGAAAAGCTCAAATATTAAGTGCATTTTTTTCTCTTTTTCAAATGTGAACTCCACAACACGCTCAAAGCCTTTTTGCTTTATGTCTCTGAGCCTTGCATTTGAGAGGTGCTTTCTCAGGTATGTACAAAAGTGCGCTGGCTTTTCAGGAGTGTCTCCTTTTAATTCTGCAAGATAGAACTGATCTGGCACAGCTGCCCTGAGAAAATATTTTCCTTTTGATGGAACATGGAACACAAACACCAGCTCTTTTTTTTCTGGCTGGTAAATTTTATCTATTTTACCGCCTATAAGCAGCTTAAGTTCCTTTAAAAGGTAATGTAATTGCAGGGCATTGATTTGCTTTTTCATTTGACTGTTACAGACTTTGCAAGGTTCCTTGGTTTGTCAGGGTCGCAGCCGCGAGCCAGGGCAATGTAATATGAAAATATCTGAATAGGTATTATCCAGAGTATTGGCTCTGCATTTCCAACATCAGGTACCTTGATAAAATAATCAAATACATCATTATCTTCTGAATCTATGCCAATTATGTATCCTCCCCTTGACTTAATCTCCATAGCATTGCTTAGTATAAGGTGCCTTGTTGCTGGTGTGCTGAGCACAAAGACAGGCACTCCATCCTCTATAAGTGCGATTGTGCCGTGCTTCAGCTCTGCGCCTGCAAAACCTTCAGCATGGATATAGCTAATCTCCTTGATTTTTAGAGCACCCTCAAGTGCAGAGGGAAATGCCAGGCCGCGGCCAATAAGGAAGAAATCTGTGGCATCCTTTATCTTTGTTGCAAGCTGCTTTAGCTTCTTAAGATTTGTATCAATAATCTCCCCCACGCTTTTGCTCACAGTGTCAATCAGTTCCTTGGCCTTGCCAAGCTTTCCTGCAACACTGTATGCAAGCAGCAGTAGGATTGTGAGCTGGGAGGTATAGCTCTTGGTGCTGAGCACGCAGATTTCTGGGCCAGCATTCATCATGATGTTCCTGTCACATAGCCTTGTCAGGCTTGAGCCAACCACATTAACAACTGAGAAAGTCTTGCAGTTATGTTTTTTTGCTGTACGGATTGCCTCAAGCAGGTCAGCTGTCTCGCCAGACTGTGATAAGGCAACAACAAGGGTTTTGTCTGTAAGAAAATCCTCATACTCGCTGAACTCAGATGCAATTACAACATTGACGTGAATCTTGGATATTTTTGCAAAAACATAAGCTGCAGATACGCATGCATGGTAACTTGTGCCGCAGCCAACAAAGAAGACACCCCTTGCATCCTCAATCATCTTTGTTACTTTTTTTATGAGCTCAGGAGGCTGCTCAGCTGCAAGCTTTATTGTGTCTTTCTGCTCGTTGATTTCCTTGAGCATAAAGTGAGGATACTTGCCTTTCTTAGCCTGCTCAACATCCCATTCAATTGTTTGATGTTGCTTTTTTATCTCCTTGCCTGTCTCGATATTGATGAATTTGATGTGTTTATTGATTATTGTAAGCTCTCCATCATCGAGGTAAACTGCTTTTTTTGTGTATGCAAGGAATGGCGGCACATCTGATGCAAGGAAAAACTCACCATTGCCGATGCCTGCGACAAGGGGACTGCCATGCCTTGCACCAACCATCTCCTTGCTCTCAAGGTTAATGGCAACTATTGCAAATGAGCCTTCTATCTTGTTGAGGGTTCTTCTCACTGCACCCTCAAAATTAATTTTTTGCTCCATAAAATACTCAATAAGGTGCGGAAATATCTCAGAATCTGTCTCAGAAATAAATTCAAAGCCCTGTTCTTCGAGGAACCTTCTCAACTCCTGGAAATTTTCAACAATTCCATTGTGAACAACAACAATCTTCTTGTTCTTTGAGAGGTGCGGATGGGCATTTATTTCACTAACGCCGCCATGCGTTGCCCAACGGGTGTGTCCTAATGCAAGGTTGCTTTTAGGAAAACCAAGGTCCTTGAGCTTGATGTGGCCTATTTGTCCAACCTTTTTTATTATTTTAATCTCATTTTCATGCACGCTGGCAATCCCCCAACTGTCATAGCCGCGATACTCGAGAGAATGCAGGCCCTTTAGCACAACCTCATTGCCATCTTTATTGCCCTTATATCCTATTATTCCGCACATTTTATTCCACCTTGTCCTTTGTTAGTATCTCGCCAGGAAGTGTGCCTAGATTGGGCCATATTTTCCTTCCAGGATAGATTGTTGTGTGTATTGCTGTCTTGACTTTATCGCCGATAAAAGCCCCTAGTTTTCTTCTTCCAGTGTTAACCTTTTTTCCATTTACAATAGTGATGTGGTTTTTTGCATCATGCCTATAGTCAGCTGTGATTGTGCCTGCACCTATGTTGACATTCTCGCCTATGACTGAATGTCCGAGATAAGCGTGATGCTTTGAGGTTGTGTTAGCCATGATAACACAGTCAACAACTTCTGTCTTGCCAATCCTGCAGTTATCATCGATAGCAGTGTCTGGCCTGATGTGTGTCATTGGACCAATCTCACAGTTTTTTCCGATGATAGCTGGACCTTCGATAAATGAACCTGCCTTAATGACAGTACCCTTTCCAATGATAACCTCGCCATTGATTGTGACGTTTTCCCCTATCTTGCCCTCATTCTTTGCCTTGATTTTAGAGAGTAGATAGGCATTTGCATCCAGCATGTCCCATGGAAATGCAACAGTTATCCAAAGCTTTGACTCAATAACATGCACATCATGCTCCTTTGCAAACATGTTCAGGGCATCTGTTAGTTCAAGCTCGCCCCTCTTTGACTTTTTTATTTTGTTAAGGTATTTGAAGAAATACTTTTCAAGCACATAGCATGCAGTGTTTGCAAAACCTGGTGCTGCCTTGTCTGGCTTTTCAATTATCTCGACGAGCTTTTTGTTTTTTATCCTGAGTGCACCAAAGGTTGAAACATCATCAATCTTCTTAGCTAATATGCTATTGCTGTGCTTCAGGCACTGTTTAAACTCTTCTTTATCGTGCAGGTCGTCTGCTTGGAGATAGATGAATTTGTCCTTGATAAACTGCTCAACCTGCTGCAGTGCATGGCCAGTTCCAAGCTGCTCTTTTTGGATTACATAAGTGAGTTTTAGCTTACCATATCTCATGCCAAACTGTTTCATAATTTGCTCTTTCATGTAGCCCACGACGATAATAACCTCGTCAACAAGCCCCTCAAGCTGGTCAAGGTTATGCTCCAACAAGGTCTTGTTAGCTACTTTGAGCAAAGGCTTTGGCCTAGTAAGTGTTAAAGGGAATGTCCTTGTTGATTTTCCTGCTGCTACAATTACTGCCTGCATAATATCACCCGAGTGCCTTTTTAACCTCTTTCTCAATCTCTTGTGCATGCTTGTTTATCTCTGTTTCGTCTTTTCCTTCAATCATTATCCTGCACAGATTCTCAGTGCCAGAGTAGCGTACCAAAACGCGGCCTTTTTCTCCTAATTTTTTCTCTATCTCGTCTATCTTCTTGGAAACTGCCGGCAGTTCCTTAAATGGTTTTTTCTCCTTAACCTTGACATTAACAAGAACCTGCGGAAAGACCTGCATGACCTTCTTAATCTCTGACAGTTTCTTGCCTGACTTTTTCATGATGTTCATTATCTGCAGTGCTGATATCAAGCCATCTCCGGTTGTGGTATGCCTGAAGAATATGATGTGGCCAGATTGTTCCCCTCCGAGGATGTAATTGTTTTTTCTCATCTCCTCGATAACATGCCTGTCACCAACATCTGTCTTGATAACATTGATTCCATGCTCCTTCATTGCAAAATCAAGGCCAAGGTTGCTATAGTTTGTGGCAACAATTGTATCATTTTTCAGCCTTCCTTTTTCCTTTAGCTCAATAGCTGCTATTGCAAGTATATGGTCTCCGTCTACAATATTTCCTTTTTCATCGACGATAATCACCCTGTCTGCATCTCCATCTAGTGCAATGCCAAGGTCTGCCTGGTGGCCAAGCACAGCGCTCTTAACAACTTCTGGGTGCATTGCACCGCACCCTAAGTTTATGTTAAGGCCGTCTGGCTTAAAGTTTAAGGCAACAATCTCTGCTCCAAGTTCTCCGAATATCTCCTTGGCAACATTATGTGCAGCACCGTTTGCACAGTCGATAACTACCTTTAATCCCTTAAGAGAATTATTGTTTATAGAGTTCTTAACAAATTCAATATAGCGACCATTTGCATCATCTATCCTGAATGCCTTGCCAATATCTTTTCCATGTATATGCTCTGTCTTAAGCTTGTCAGATACTATCAGCTTCTCTATCTCGCGTTCTGCCTTATCTGGCAGCTTGAAACCCTCACTTGTGAATATCTTAAGGCCATTATCCTCTGCAGGGTTATGTGAGGCTGAAATCACAATTCCAGCATCTGCTGCAAAAGAACGAGTTAGATGAGCTATTGCTGGAGTAGGCATAGGACCAACCAGATACACATTTACACCCATAGAACACAAACCTGATGTAAGCCCATATTCGAGCATATAACCACTTATCCTAGTATCCTTACCGATTATGACCTTTCTTCTCTTTTTCTTGTTATTTTCAAATGTAAGAGCCAATGCCTGGCCAACTTTCATAGCCATGTCTGCTGTCATAGGGTAACTGTTAGCTGCCCCCCTTATTCCATCTGTTCCAAATAGTTTTTGCGTCATTTTGGAATGGAATAGAAAGACATATATAAAAGTGTTACTAAAATAGTTATAATACTATTAAAATAAAATTTATAACCGTAAAATGAATGTAATTAAGACGACAAAAGGTAGGACAGTATCATTGCCTGCAAAAGAATTAACACCTGAAAAGCTAAAACCATTGACATCCAAGCTTGCCCAGAAGATTCTCTCACTTCTATCCAAAGAACCTCTCTATCCAAAGGCTATTGCCAAGAAGCTTAGCGTCAATGAACAGAAGGTGTACTATCACATTCGCAACCTTGAGAGGGCAGGTGTCGTCGAGGTTACCAAGAGTGAGCCAGTAGGAGGCTCTGTGGCAAACTTTTATACCCTCACTTTTCCAGCATTTGTGGCTAGATTTGGAGAATTTAAGATTGCGCCAAAGTTTCAAGAGGCTAAAGAGAAGCCAAAGCAGTTTTTTGAGCCTTTTATCGAGGAAGGCTCACTTAATGCAGTCATCATCGTTGGAAGCCCTGACCCTCATGGCCCAGAGAAGGCCAGAAGCAGGGATGGTTATTATGGCATTGATCTCTCACTTTTTATGGGCACTTTCCTCGATTACATCCCTTCACTCAACGTAAAGCTTGATACAGAAGCTCGCTCAGAAGACTTAGAAAAGAATATTATTCTCATAGGAGGGCCTGTAGTCAATGCTATCACCGAGAGAATCAATGACAAGATGGACATAAGGTTTGTTAAGGAGGATAATTGGAAAGTGAGGAGTCTTATAAGCGGCAATGAGTATCATTCTGACGAGATCGGGGTCATAATTAAGACGAGAAACCCCTTTAATCCAAGGAAACAGCTCCTACTGGTTGCGGGAAAGAGGCATGCTGGAACCAGGGCAGTGATTATTGCTTTTATAAAGCATTTCGACGAGATATTGAGGGGGAACATATTCAAACCAGGAAACATGGCAAAAGTTGTCGAGGGAATTGACCGTGATTCAGACAGTATTGTTGATGATGTTGAGTTCCTTGAATAGGAAAATATATAAACATGAACCCTCACTTTTTGAGAGGTTTATAGAGGGGGAGCAATAAAATGGCATTTTTTAGGAAAAAGAAAGACGATAACAACAATGCAATGGTTGTGAGCTTAAGGCACCATATCAAAGAAGCCTTTGGCAGTATCAACAACGATATCAGCCAAATCAAGCAGTGGGTCAATCACTTTTCTGAAAAGAGTGACATGATGGAAGGCACCCACAACACCCACCGCTCAACCACGCAAAAAGATATTGAAAATGTCAACCGCTGGATTCATTTTCTTTACAAGCACAATCAGGAAATGCAGACCTATGTAAAAGAGGTTACTTCAAATCTGATTGAGCTTCACAAAAAAGACAACGAGATTATTGAAAAGCTGCAGAAGCTTGAGCTTGAAGTTCAGGCTGCAAAAAAAGCCCAAAAAACAGCAGAAACCCAGGTTCGGTTCCGGACTAAGTCCGGACTTAAGTCCGGACCTGGACTTGCTAAACCGACGAGGTTTGAGCAAAAGGTGATATACCAGCTTAAATCAAAGAGAAAGGAGTATGTTATCCAACAAATATTAAATTTAGTCAATGAGAAGAAGTATTTGACCAAAGAATTAGAGGAGAGAATAGTTAAAGAGAAGGGATTATGTGGGAGAACAACATTTTATGATTACCTAAAAGAGTTAAGGAATCGGAAAATAATAGGTTACAAGGACACTGGAATAAGTAAAGTTCTCGTCGAATTATAGGTTCGGTTCCGGACTTGGACAGGTTCGGTTCCGAACCTGGTCCGTACTAGGTTCGGACTAAGTCCGAACTTGCTTGAGTGCTTTCTTAACTGAGTTAATTAATTTAGAATTAATCCCTGAGGTTGTATCAATTACAAGTATGTTGTGTCCAGCTTCTTTTGCTTCGTTCATACAGACTTCAAAGATTTCACAATCAAGGTTTTCTCTTACTTTAGCATTATGGTAACCTTTTTTCTCAAGCCGCTTCTTGAGTTCTTTTAGATTACACCTACAGATTATGCATAGCTTCGTGTACTTACGAGGCAGAAAGTGAGACATGTGAGAGTCGATTAGAGGTAGTTTCTTAACATCTGAGATGCATTTTATAAAAGCCCTGCTGAGTTTCTTCTCGTCGACAATGTAACATCTTTTACTCTGATCATAACCCTCTTCAAGTTGTTTCACGAGGGGTTTCACGTCTATAAGTTCGAGGTCAAGGGTCTTGCATAAGGCCTTAGAAAGCGTTGTCTTGCCTGTTCCAGGAGTCCCTGATATGATAATAGCTTTCATTTTTAGAGGGGACGATGGTATAAGTTGTACTTCTCTGCCTCCTCCTTTGTGGCTATCCCGAGGGTGTGCTCCTCTTTGTCAGTTATCTCATAATATGATTCCTTTAATTCCTGTATTGCTTTGACGTCGTTTTCCTCGGTAAGAAGCGCTGAAACCTCATTAAGGTCAACCCACATGAGCCTATTACCGTCTAAAGTTGAGTCTGGCAGCTCATTTTCCCACTCCCCTACGATGAGAAACGAGCCTTTAGAGGGGGGTATTATAAACCCGGGGTTTTCTATGTCCACCCTTAGTTTATCCCTCACTTTTGGCTGTATTTTCCTCAGTGCGTCCCCCAATACAGTGGATGTGACCCCTGTAGGAAGTCTAGGAGCCATGATTTTAGGGAAAAATGTTTTCTCATCATCCCCCAAAAATAGCTCTACGAGGACCTGTCGGTCAGAATAAAAGATAATGCCTGTTTTTTCCTCCATAGAATTGAATTTGGCAGGGTATTATTTAAATTTATCCAAAGTGATTGAAAAGTGAGTTATAGGGTTTAGGCACTATGAAACGCATACTGGATATTACCCCTAGTGTTATGGTTTGTCGTCAAGAAACTCAGATTTCATCATGTATATTAAAATACCAATAATAATATAAACCAGAGAAACGCTGACGAGGGTAACCAAAAAAAGGAGGTTGATATTAAATGGCAGAAAAGGTTGCTAAAGTAGGAATTAAGAAGCAAACAGGTTGGCTCTATTTTGTCGACAAGAAAGGAGACATCTCAAGAGCAAAGATGGAACGAGGCGGCCACAAGAAGAAAAAGAAAGTAACTAAGAAAAAAGCAACAAAGAAAAAGGTAAAGAAGAAGAAATAAACTTGTTCTTATTTTTTTTAAATTTTTTTATTAATTCCAAACTCCACCAATATCTGCCTTACAGTTAGGGCATTTTCCGTCGACAAGATGGTTGGTTGTAGGGGAGAACCATTGGCGTTCTATTAAGAGCTCATTGCATTCTGGGCAGTATGTATTGCTGCCAGATTTTGTCCTGAGGTTGCCCACATAGACATGGTCAAGGTATTTTTTTGCTATCTCCCTTGCTTTCACCAAGGTTTCTTCAGGGGTTGGTTCTATGTGCTTAAGCTTATAGTGAGGATAAAAGCGCGAGAAATGCAATGGAATCTGGCCAAGGTTATCTACAATCCATTTGCACATTTCCTCAATCTCTTTCATGTCATCATTCAGAGTAGGAATAATAAGGTTAGTTACCTCAAGCCATACCTTGTTTTTCTTCAGTATTTTCAGAGACTCAAGCACTGGCTCAAGCTTTCCTGAGACATATCTTTTGTAGAAGTTGTCGCTAAATGACTTGAGATCAATGTTTGCTCCGTCAATAACTTTACAAAGTTCTTTTAGGGGCTCCTCTTGAATATACCCGTTGCTTACAATCACGTTCTTTATGCCCTGTTTTCTTGCAAGCTTTGCGCAGTCTAGCATGTATTCATAGAATATGGTAGGTTCATTGTAGGTATATGCGATTATCCTGCAGTGCTTCTCCTTTGCAAACCTTATAACCTCTTCAGGAGATACCTCTTCTTTGCCAGTTACCTCAACCTCCTGTGGCTTTGACCTTGAGAGTGTCCAGTTCTGGCAGAACAAGCATGCGAAGTTGCAGCCAACCGTGCCAAGTGACAGGGCATTTTCTCCTGCAAGAAAATGGTACAATGGCTTTTTCTCGATTGGGTCAATTGCAATAGTTGCTGGCCTTGCATAGACAAGGGAGTAAAGCTTGTTCTTAATGTTTTTTCTCACACCACAGAATCCAACAGAACCGTCTGGAATCTGACAGTTATGCGGGCAGAGTGTGCAGTGAACCGTGTCTTTTTCTTTTTTCCAGTACATTGCTTCTTTCATTTTGTGTATTCTATTTCTTTGCCTCTAAACTGGTCATAGATTTCTCCGTCATAATAAACAATATTGCCGTTCACAATCGTGATTACAGGCCAGCCTTTAAGACTCATACCATTATAAGGTGTCCAGCCGCATTTATAGTGCATATCTTCATTGGTTACTTCCTTTATATGGTTCAAATCAATGATTACGAGGTCTGCGTCAAAGCCCTCGCTGATTTCTCCCTTGTTTTTTATATTAAATGTCTTTGCAGGATTTGTAGATGTTAGCTCAACCACCTTTGCTAGGTTAATTATTCTTTCGTTGACTGCATTTAGCAAAAGTGGCAGCATGGTCTCTACCCCAGGCACACCATGGGGGGGATTGTTGCTATGCTTTTCCTCGATTGTATGCGGAGTGTGTGCAGAGGCAATTGTTGTTACAAGGTCTTCATTTATTGCCTGCCATAGGGCTTCATGATCCATAGTATAGTTAAGGTTTGGATGCACAAGTGCAAAATGTTTCAGCATTTGTTCGTGATCGCGTTTAAGGAAAAGATGGTGAGGTGTAACCTCGATTAAGATCTTGGCACCTTCTCTTTTAATCTCATCTATCTCATTCTTGGTGCTGATTGAACAAAGATAAGCATCTGAGGACATATCATTTGTCAGTTTCATGGCAGTTTTCACATATTCGCCGTTTGCATGGCATGTGATCATGTTTGAGGAAAGGAAGATGTTTTCCAGCAGGTCAACTGCTTTGATTGCCATCACGTCATAATGTTCATCAAAATATACTGATGTTGACGCAACATTTTCCACCTTTTCTATCTCATCAATGTTGTATCCTGAGCTTCCAAAATGAAATCCATAATTTATTATTGATTTTTTTGCACGCTGCCTTTTAAGGGTAAGGACCTCTTCAGTAAGCACAGGCGGTCTGGTGTTTGGCATGTCCAACACAGTTGTTACACCACCAGCAGCAGCAGCACAGCTTCCAGTGTACCAATCTTCTTTGTGCTCATCCCCTGGTTCGCAGAAGTGCACATGGCTGTCAATCAAGCCAGGAAGGATAATGTTTCCCTTAACATCTAACACCTGGTCTCCATTTAGGTTTTCCCCTATTGCCAGAATCTTGCTGTTATCAATCAGCAAGTCTGTTTCATGAAGTTCCCCATCATAAAATACCTTGCCATTTGTGATAAGCATAGACATGTTAACCTTATAGATTGTATTAGTTTTTATTTGTTTTGTATATACTGTTATTATTGTCCAATACTACAAAAAGTTTTAATATGACTCATTTTATTTAGCATTTAGTGGTAGTTTATGGGCTTTTTTAAATTTATGAAGAAAAAAGGGACGGGGGGGGAGCATAAGGACCTCAATTCGGAGATGACTATGGAAGATATACCCCCAGCCCCAATTCCATTTGAGATGGGCGGAAAACCGCCAGGACCTAATTCTACGCCCTTAGGCAATGCAGACTTTCCAGATGTGCCGAACCTTAGGGATGACAAAGAAGCTGTTGAACTGCCAATTTTTCCTGAAACACTTGGGCCTGAGATAACAGCGCCGCCAAGGTCTGGGCTTAAGGTGAAAACACCAAGTGCGGAGAAAACATTTGAGGATATACCCTTCCCAGGCATTAAACGTGTGGATGACCATCCAGAACATAAGGACCCTTTTCCGACAGAGATTCGTAGAGCTGCACCAGTTCCGCATGAACATATAGTATCGCCTCCGCTTAAAGAACCAAGTGATATAGTCCCGCAACCAATATATATAAAAAAAGAGCCAAAAGTGATTTCTCCACCACCACTCATACCAGTGCATAAGGTGGAGCCGCCACATATTGAGAAACATGAAATAGTTGAAGAGCATAAAGAGGAGATTCATCCGTTTGTACAAGAGATTCACAAGGAACCAGTAGAAGACGTGCCTGAAGAGGGGGTTGAGTTCAAGTATCTTAAGGAAAGGACAAATGTTGATTTCAGCAAGCCATTGTTCTTAGACTCTGACCAGTGTAACAGGATTTTGGATGGCATTGATTATATGAGACGCGGGCTTGGCGAGTGCAACAAGTCCTATGATCATTTAACAGATTTAAGGTCAAAGTCAGACAAACAGTTCCAGAAATTACATGCTGCAGTTGAGGAAGTGCAGAAAAAACTGTTTAATGCCGATAAGATATTATTTAATCAATAAGAGGGTGGTAAAATGCAAAGCAGAGGTTCAAACATTTTCGTGAAAATTGATGAGTATAGGGATGTCTTAGACATACTTAATCTCACCAAGGAAAAAATTAATGAAGCCAAGGAGACGCTTAACATAATTCTCCGTCTAAAGGACCAGGAAGATACTGAGATTGAGGGCTGGCATAATGAGATTGAAGAGGTTGAGAAGAAGGTAGGCTTCATTGACAAGACTTTATTTGAGATAGACAGCAAATAAAATGCCTGGGAAAAAAGAGGAAGAATATTTTGTGGGCATATCTGAGCCCATTGAAATACGTAGGGGAATATTGGAGAGCGCCAAGAAGATGATACACATGTTGCAGAAGTATGAGCGCTTCAAAACCATGCGGCATAGAAAGATTGAACATATCAATAAGCTGAATGAAACAATAAAAGAGATTAACCTATTAATTTCTAAGCTTAAGGCAGAGCTTCCAAAGCCTCAAAAAACGATTCGTACAATCAGGAAAACCGATGAGGATGATGGGACTGAGGAAATGCCTGTGAAAAAGAAGTCTGCAAAGCCAAAAAGTGAGCTTGAGAGGCTTGAGGCTGAGCTAGGCAAGGTTGAAGAACAACTTACCCACTTAGAGTAAGCTTTTTATAATAACTCCAATTCTTTGATACTTAATTCATTGTGCGGGGATGCTAAGTAATCAAAGATTATTTGTCTCCCCTCGTACAAACACTGCGGGGATGCTTAGTAATCAAAGATTACTGGCCTCCCCTTGCTCACTGACGTTCACGCGGGGATGCCGGAGCGGCCAAACGGGGCAGACTCAAGATACTTGAGTGCTGAGAGCTGCATTTTGCAGTACGATGAAGAACTAGTATAAGTCATCTGTTGGCTTAGTGCCTACGGGGGTTCAAACACAATCTTTTTTGCTTCCGCAAAAGCTTGTTGAAAGTCCTCCTCCCCGCACCTTTTACAATCATAAACGTTACTTTGAGTGGTATTAAGCGTAGCGCAATACCACAATACAGGGTGTCGGGGTGAAACCCCGACGTGGGAACCCTCCTCCCCGCATATTTTATTTTTAGACAAAATGATTAACTACCATATCCACACAAATGTTTCTATTGATGCTTCTGGAACAATGGAGGATTACTGCAAGGTTGCTGCTGAGCAGGGTTTCAAGTATATCTGTTTCACAAACCACATGGAGATTGATGATATAGCAGTTGGAATACTAGATTATGTACAAAGTAATGAGACTCTTGAGAAAACACATAATGATGTGCTGAGACTGCGTGATGAATATGACCTTGATATTGGTTTTGGTGTTGAGCTTGGGTACACTGAAAAATATGAGGATGAGATAAGAGATTTCTCAAAAAAATGGCCATTTGACTTTGTGCTTGGCACTGTGCACAAGGTTTTCGGGCATGAGGTTAGTGATTATGGCCCAGCCCAGAAAACATTCAGTAAATATGGCCTAGAAACTGTATATAAGGAATATTTCCGCGTGCTGAAGAACGCAATTAATTCAGGTATCTTTGATAGTATTGGGCATTTTGATGTTGTGAGAAAATACTCAGCACCAGTTGATTTTTCAGTTTATGGGAAAGATGCCATTGAATGTGTTAAAAGTATTGCTAAACAAGGAATTGCTCTTGAGGCAAACACAAATGGATTCATATGGGTTGGTGATAATTTTCCTTCTGAGAATATATTTAAATCTGCCTTTGACATGGGAATAAGAAAGCTGACAATAGGTTCAGACTGTCATGAGCCAAAGTTTTTTGATCTAGGCCTGGATAGGGGTTTTAGGGTGCTTAAGCTTGTTGGATTTAAACAGGTCTGCGTGTTTAAGGATAGAAAGGCAAGGTTCGTAGATATTCCATAAGTTTTTTATAGATGTCTTATTCTAAAAATAATATGATAGAGATATGGACCATTGGTGGCTACAATGAGGTTGGAAAAAACTGTACAGCCATCAAGGTTAATGGTGACGTGGTGTTGTTTGACCTTGGGATTCATCTTGAGAAATATATTGACTACACTGAGAACGAAGATATGTATGATGTTTCTGCAAAACAGCTTATACAGGTTGGTGCTATCCCAGATGTTGAGAAGCTAAAAGACTGGAAGAAGAAGGTAAGGGCAATAGTGCCAACGCATGCGCATCTTGATCATGTTGGTGCAATTCCATTTCTTGCTCCAAAATTTGATGCTCCTATCTTATGCACGCCTTTCACAGCTGCGGTGATTAAGAGCATCCTAAAAGATGACCGGATTAGTATACCAAATAAGATACTCACGCTTAACACAAACTCCAGATACTGGATATCTGATGATGTTGAACTTGAGTTCATAAACATGACCCATTCTACACCACAGACTGTCATGGCAGCGCTACACACAAAGGATGGCTCAATTTTGTATGCAAATGACTTTAAGTTTGACAATTTCCCAACCCTGGGTAAGAAGCCAAACTACAAACGCTTGGAAGAGCTTGGAAAAAATGGTGTTTTGGCGCTGATAGTTGACTCAATCTATGCTAGCCTGGACAGGAAAACCCCTTCAGAGTCTGTGGCAAGGTCAATGTTGAAAGATGTTATGCTTAATGTGAACTCCAAAGGTAAGGCAGTTATCATAACAACCTTCTCAAGCCATCTTGCAAGGCTTAAATCCATAATAGAATTTGGTAAGATGCTTAACAGGAAGATTATATTGCTGGGCAGGTCACTTGCAAAGTATGTCAGGGCAGGTGAAGATGTTGGTATAATTGATTTTTCTAGTGATGTTGAGATTGTCAAGTATGGAAAACAAGTTAAGAAGAAGCTAAAACAGATATCAAAGGATAAGGAAAAATACCTTTTGGTGTGTACTGGACATCAAGGAGAGCCAAATTCTGTGCTTACGAGGATTGCCAACAAGGAATATGACTTTAAGCTTGGCTATGAGGATATAATCATATTTTCCTCAACAATTATTCCCACGCAGGTAAATAAGGCAAACCGGGAGGTGCTTGAAAACAATCTCAAACAGACCGGAGTAAGGATATTCAAGGATATTCACCAGTCAGGGCACGCATCCAGGGAGGATTTAAGGGACCTGATAAACATGGTCAAGCCAAAATATATAATCCCGGCGCATGGTGATGCTAAAATGGCAGCTGGAATGGTTGACCTTGCCACTAAGATGGGTTACAAACCAGGCAAGAGCGTAATTGTGATGCAAAATTACAAGAAACTACGCCTGAAATCATCCTAAAACCATAAAAAATATAAAGCATCGCATTATCCTTATTAATATATATTTTAGGGGGTAAGTAATATGAAACTCACATTAGCTGAACCTAAGCTTTTAAAGGATAGTGTCTCAATCATCTCTGAACTTGTTAATGAAGGTACTTTTAAGGTCACTTCTGAATCAATTGAGCTTGTAGCAATGGACCCTGCAAATGTTGCAATGGTCATATTCAAGCTGCTGAGCAGCTCGTTTGTTGATTATGAGGTCAAGAAAGATGTTGAGCTTGCCATTAACCTGAGCAATCTTAAGCAGATTCTCAGAAGGGCAAAGCCAACAGATATGCTTACATTGGAGCTTGATGATAAAAACAGGCTGTTGATTCAGTTAAAGAGTAACACCACAAGGACATTTTCATTGCCAATAATTGACTTAGTGGAAAAAGAGCAGAAGGTTCCATCACTAGAATTCCCAATTACAATCAACACAACATCCTCAATATTGGGTGAGGCAATTGATGATGTTGATATTGTTGCAGAGAGTGTGTCATTGGCAGCAAGCTCTGATGCATTTGTGGTTGAAGCAGAGGGTGACCTGAGCCGGGCAAAGATTGAGATTAAGCCAGATGACAACACCAAGATAAGGGCTGGAAAAGACGCTGTAAAGGCAAAGTACTCAATCGAATACCTCAAGAAGATGATTGGGGCTGCAAAGCTATCTGATAAGGTAAGTATACAGTTCAACAAGGATTATCCATTGAAACTTGAGTTCAAAGCAGTGGATAAGCTAATGCTCTCATTTATACTCGCTCCAAGGGTAGAGAACGAGTAAACTGATTCTGATGAAAAAAAGCAACAGAACCACAATACTGCTGGTAATAGCTGCAGTACTGCTCGCTGTTGTTGTTATGTCAAAGCGAATTTCTTTTGACAATAGGGATATAGCTGTGATTGAAACCTCTATTGGGGTGATTGAGATTGAGCTTTTTTCTGAGCAGGCACCTGAGGCAGTTGCCAACTTTTTGCAGTATGTTAATGAAGGGTATTATGGTGGCACAGTGTTCCATAGGGTGATTCCTGGGTTTATAATCCAAGCTGGTGGCTTTTATGGAAACATGAGCTGGAAGGAAGGTCATGAACCAGTAAATATTGAACCAAATAATCTCACAAATGTTGCAGGAAGTGTTGCTGCAGCTGGAAATAATGCTGGGGTGAGCAGCCATTTCTTTATCAATGTAAATGATAACAGGCGAATTGACGGAGATGTTCCTGTTTTTGGAAAGGTCATAGCAGGCATGGATGTTGCTGTAGCAATATCTAACGTAGAGAACTATAAACGAGCGCAACCTCCGCTGAACAACTGGCCTGTTGAAGAAATTCTCATCAAGAAAGCTTACCTTAAGTGATTTTGTCCCAAACCTGAGACAACGGAGTTTAGTTAATTTTATAATGGACTTCTGATTATTGTGGCTTAATTGGGGGGATTATGATGACAAACAAAAAACCTGAGAGTAAATACGCACAAGCTGGTGTTGATTTTGATAAAGAACATGGTGTTGTTGATATCATGAAACTGGTTACTGAAGTAACAATCGAATTTACTAAAGATTTAAGGGAAATGGGTATTTCATTTGAAGAAAGAGGTGGTGATTTTTCTGGTGGATTTAAGGTGAACCTTGATCAAATGATGAAGAATGGGATTAAGGAGTATGAAGTAAAGCAGTGCAGTGACAGTCCAGGTTCAAAGCCTGTTGTGCATGCCTTATACAATGGAGGCAGTGAATTCAAAAGGGCGTGTACAGGGATAGACTCAATTGCAATGGTTGTAAATGACCTTATCTGCAGTGGTGCAAGGCCAGTAAGCGCACTTGATTATCATGCATGGCATAGCATTGATCTGAAGATTGCACAAGAAATTGCATTTGGAAAGATAATGGCAGCTAAAGATGCAATGGCCACAGTAGTTGGCGGAGAAAATGCGTCTCTTGCCCAGATAATAACCGGACCTATTCCGGAAATAGCATATGACATGTGCAACATGGGCCATGGTATCATATTTAACCAGGGGCTGCTTGCAAATCCCCTAGGAAAGGGAAGGGTTGAAGTCGGAGATGTTGTTGTTGGCTTGTCAAGCTCAGGCATAAATTGCAATGGAGTCACTCTAGTCTGGAAGACTGCCATTGACTTTAAGAACAAGGGATGGAATGAAGCATTTAGGATTAATCAATATGATGATGAGTTACAAGAGAGTGTGGCTGAAGCAATCTTGACACCAACACCAGTATATGTTAAGCCAGTTCTTGATATGATTAAGCACTACGGAAACCAAATCAAAGCTATTGCAAACATAACTGGCGAGGGAATTCATAACATGGAAAGGGTGCTTCCTGATGGCATGGGTCTAGAGCTTGATTATTCTAAGTTAGATTCGAGGTATCCGCATAGCATATTCCCCTGGGTTATGAAACATGCAGATGTGCCCCTAAAAGAGATGTATGAAAATTATAATATGGGAACTGGTATGATTATAATCATGTCAAGGGGTTATGCCAAGAACCTTGCTGCATCATTTTGGTCTCCAAGTGTTAAATTAGATTGTGGAAGTTTCAGGGGATATATGCTGGGTGAAGTGGTAAAAGACCCTAAGGAACAGATAAAAGTCAAGGCTTATGATAAAACTGAACTGGTTTTTGATAAGAAATAGATTATTGTAATTCGCTAAGCTCTTCTTTGTAGATTGAGAATAGGTTTTTCTTTAGTTTATGCGACACTGTTGTTGCTGGATAGATTCTGAAATATGTTTTCCTGAGCTCATCTTCCTGTTCTATTGCTTGTTTCAGGAATTTCTTCTTGAAAATATCTATCAGGCTGCCTTTTGCACCCTGCCTATATGCCATGTAAAAGCCCAGGAGCTGCTGGTCTTTGCTGAATGCACTTTTTTCATACATATCAACATCCTTGCCGCTGAATAATGTAAAATGGTCCTTGAATTTACTTTGCAGCATGTTGGTGTGGAACCCAATTATTTTTGGGTCAAAGCCAAATGCTTTCATGAACAAGAATGTACGGGCGCACTTGTTGCAGTCATGACACCATCTTTTCTCATGGCTTGACAGTAAGCTATCGCAGGATATTTGAAATTTGCCAATTTTAGGATAGCGGTTGAATAAGATTTTTGTAATTGCTATGTTTGTTACTGGTTCTATCAAGCTTACAACATTTCCCTGGCCAGAGGTCATTAGTTTTATCATGGTGTCCTGCTGCTTTGTGAATTCCTTTGTCTGGCACACTGAAGCATATGTGCTGATGCCGTCTTTGTTGACAAAGCCATAATTCATGTCCTGCTGGTTGCCAAACACAAAGTATTTGGCCTTGTGGGAGTGTAGCAGGGGCAGTGCAATAAAGCAGAATCCAGTCATCATATGGCTATAGCCGAGCATTGTCTCATCCTTATCCCAGAACTCAAAGTCATTCAGGTTTTCTATCTCATTCCTGATTTCGATTATCTTAAATTTCTTGGAAAAGCTTCTGAGGGTTCTCAGCTTGATTTT
>JAFCCF010000048.1 GCA_017610325.1 Candidatus Aminicenantota bacterium
TGCTGCTCACACCACCAATTGGAAGCACTTCTCCTCTAACAGAAAGCGAGCCAGTCATTGCATACTCTTGTTTGATTGGAACCTTTTTGAGAGCGCTTATTATAGATGTTGCAACTGCTATGCTTGCAGAATCTCCCTCAACACCTTCATATGTTTGCAGGAACTGCACATAGATGTCTTTTGTCTCTTTGATATCTTCTCCAAAGTACCTTTTTATGATAGCTGAAACATTCTTTATAGCTTCCTTTGCAATCTCGCCAAGCTTTCCTGTTGCCACAATCTCCCTCTCTTTGCCTCCTGGCGTAACCTCGCTCTCAATTGGTAATATTATACCTGAAATTGCACTGCCCACCCCTAAAACAGCTAGGCCATTCACCCTTCCAACCTGCTTTCCTGTAGTTCTTATAACCTCATACTGTTTCTTTAGTTCAATTGCCTTGTCTGCAATCTGTTGCTCAAGTGGCCTTGCAATTTTCTTTGCAGATTTTATGTGCTCAGGCATCACAAGCTTAGCCTTCTGCTCAGTTGCAATGTCGCCTGCTGCCCTTATCAGACCGCCAAGGTCTCTCAGCCTTAAAGTCAGATGACTTTTCCTGTTAGCCATCCTCCTTGCCTCATTAATTATCTGTTCAACAGCTTCTCTTGAAAAGTGCGGAATCTTTTTGTCCTTTACAATCTCCTGTGCTGTGAACACAGCAAGCTTGTAGCGGTTCTCCTTGTTGTCTGGAAAAGTATCTTTCATGTAAATCTCATATCCATAACCGCGAATCCTTGAACGCAGAGCAGGGTGCATGTGCTTGATTGTCTCAAAATTTCCTGCTGCAATAAGGATAAACTTACAAGGTACAGGCTCGGTCCTGACCATTGCTCCTGCACTTCTCTCGCTCTGTCCTGTTATTGAATATTTTCCTTCCTGCAATGAGGTCAGCAATTCCTGCTGAGTATGCGGCTGCAGTGTTGCAATCTCATCTACGAATAAAACCCCCATATGTGCTTTGTGAATCATTCCAGCAACAACCCTTTCATTGGCAGGTGTTCCCAAGCCGCCACTCTGGAACGGGTCATGTAGAACATCGCCAAGCAAAGCACCTGCATGCGCACCAGTTGCATCAAAAAAAGGGGCCTGCTTTCGCTTAAAGTTATCAACAATAAGTTTTGGTGTCTGCTGTTTACTGCCCATTCTCTTGTTAAGGTTCATGAATAATACAATGGCCGCAATAAAAACCATACCACCAAGGAAAAATGCAGCAAACATTATGTCAGAATCATATTCCTTCCTGACCCACCATGGGGCAAGCATTGCAAGTATTGCCAAGGCAAACATCCAAACATTCTGGCCCTTGAACATGTTCATGCCCTGTAGCTTTGACTTTACAACAAGGTCTCGGCCCTGGCCAGCTGGCACAGTCCTAATCATTGGCTGGTTTTCATCATTAGGATTTGGAAATGAGATTATATCAACAAGCTTTTCCTTTGGAAGAAGCTCTGCCAAAGCAAGCCCAAGCATTGACTTTCCAGTACCAGGCTCACCTATTAATAGAACATGCCTTCTCTGGCCAGCTGCCTTTCTAACAACCTCACATGCCTCGTCCTGGCCCATGACCTGGCCTATAATCTTCGGAGAGACCTTAATCTCAGCAGTACTCTTAAACCTAAATTCACCCTTCATGCTGCTTCAGAATAGATTATTAATATTAAAACCTTTTGCTTTTAAAAAAAAGAGAAAATAAAAAATTAAAAACTTACTTTCTTCCCCTAGCCATCTTGGCTCTGGAAACATCTCCTACCTTGTCTACGAAGTATAGGTAACCTTTCTCTCTCTTTACTCCAGTTTTAGCAACGATTTCCTGCTTTTGTTTTCCCTTTTTCTTGCCGCCTCTGGCCATCTTTGTCCTTGCTACATTTCCTTTCTTATCGATGAAGTAAAGATATCCTGATTCTCTCTTCACTCCGCTTTTTGAAACTTTTTCTGCCATAAAATCACCTCGTACCCTCTAAAAACCCTCTATATTTATAAACTTTTCCATTTTTAGCCTCTATTTACCCTCTAAAATTGACCACTTTACCGAGAGAAAAAACCTAAAAATAAGCTAGATTTTTAACAAAATTCCACTTTATCTTGCTTCTAGCTCAAAGGTTTCATAATTCAGGTCTTTTGAGAATGATATCTCAAAAGGAGAACTCTGTCCTGGGTCCAGTGTTGACTGGGATGGTTTTGCGCTGGCAGTTCCAACCTTATTTTTATCTGAGTCATAAAATGTTGCAACAATCTTAATCAAGTCTTCTTGATCATTCCCATTATTTAGCACAATGCCGGAGATATAATCATTACTCTGGCTGCCTTTGCGAATACTATTTTCAGTTATTATAAGTCCAATCTTAAGTGTTGTTGGTGGTGTTGTAGTTGTAGTTGTGGTTGAAGCGATTGTGGTTGTTGGAGCTTCAGCAGTTGTAGTTGTTATGGCTTTGCATTCAGATGCATCATTCACAACAGTGCCATCCTTGCATATGTATTCAGGCTTGTTGACTTCTGTTTTACAGCCAGAAATAAGAATTATAACACACATAAGAAACACAACCATAATAATCATTTTTTTCATAATAATCACCCTAAAAAAGGGATTATATCAAATATATACAAATCTTACTGAAAGCTCTCCAGCTACTATTGAAACCTTTTCAGTTTTTTCTCAGTCATGTTTTTTAATTATAATATCCCTGTATAATACATATGGAAGACAAGGTTTTGCTCAGGATAGCGCTTGTTGCTGCAATAGTTGGCTTGCTTGGGTTATGGTTCTGGCAGCATAATATTAAACTTGAGGAAGTTAATATACCTAAGCTTGGGGATTATCTTGGCAAGGATGTTAAGATAATTGGAACAGTAAAGAGTGCAAAAGATTATGGCAAGCTTGTTGAGCTTAGGGTTGAACATCCAGCAACAACGTCTGTGATATTATTCAAAGACAAGGACTTTTCAATACCCTATGGTGCAGAGGTTGAGATAAAGGGAGAAGTGCAGCAATACAATGGGAAGCTCGAGATAGTAGCATCTGAGATAAAGCAGCGATAGATTTATATACAATTTAAGCCAGAATCAATACTGTATGCCAAAAATTGGTGATGTAAAAAGGTTTATCATAGGTTTGATGCCATTACTGATAGTTCCTTCTGCTTTTGCTCTTGAGATGAATGAGATTGACCTTAGCCAGGCTTTTGAGGTTGTGTTTGGACCCAATGGGCTTGGAGGTATATTAAGGTCACAGTGGGGTGTTTATGGCCTAACAATTATCTTCTATTACCTGCTTTTTTACAATGTATATGTTAGTGCAATGCGCCAGGTCAAAATATTCCAGGGAGAAGGCGGCACAGGGCTTAGCAAGCCAGGCAATATGTTTTCCCATGCTATAACTGGTTTGACTATGCTGGCAATCTTTGCATTCAAAGATGCGTCGCACACCTTAATCCAAAACACATTAGGCCCAATGGGCTTTTTCGGAGTAATAGTGCTTTCTTCAGTGTTTTATCTCATGCTTTACAAGAACTGGAAAAATGGTAATATGCGAAGTCCAGGCGGAGCTGCTCTGGCAGCAACAGGATTATTGATGCTGACACTTGGCGAGCTCATCGAGCTTCCTCTCTGGGCAGGCATTGGTTTCATAATGTTTTTCATAGGTCTTATTGTGTGGATAGCAGGCTTTGCACGCGGCAGAGGTAATGTAACTGCAAGGGATGAACGTGCATATGAAGGTACAGAGGAAGCTGCAGAAAGAGAGCTTGGCAGAGATATCAGGCGCGGAAGAAACATGGAGCAGGAAACAGAAGATGAACAAGAAAGGCTGGCAGGTGAAATGCGCCGCTTGAGAAGGGAACTAGAACTCATAAGGCAGGCTGCAGGTAACAACCAGCAGATGCAAGCACAAACACCATGACAGACATAAGAATTTTATTTGAGGAACAGGGTAAGATTTTTGCAGAGGCAAGCAGCCTAGTTGCTGAAGAGATTGCAGCAGAAGAGCAGCTGTTTGAGAGAACTAAGCGACTCAGAAGAGCAATCATCAGAAGAAACAGGCGTGTTATCCATGTTATTAACTCCCTCAAATCAAAAGAAAAATCAACTATTGGCAAGACAACAACAGATCGCGAAGAAGCAGATCAAACCAGGAACTTTCATGAGCAAGAGCAGAACTTCAGGACCTTGTTTAATAAAGAAGATAGGGAAGCAGATGAGCTAAACAAGATAGCAAAGATTGAGAGCAGGATTCCACACCTTAATAAGAGGCTAAAAACACTTCTTGATGCTCAGTTTGGCAAGCCGCTTAATGAAAACACTGTCAAAGAGCAAGAGAAATTCATAAGAATATGGCATGCAATATGGATTGAGAAGAGAGACCTTCTTGAAGATCTGGCCAGATATGAACACGACATTAATGATTATGAGACCTTTGGCACAAGATTTATGCAGGAAAACCTTGCACCTTTTGTGGGAAAAGGCATTAAGATGGCTAAGGAAACTAGCACAAGGCTGCGCAAAACACCCTGAATAGAAAGTTTTATAACTAAATCATTCGTCCTTTTTCTAAAATGATTAAGAAAGGAGACTTTGTTGAAATCGAGTACACTGGCAAGGCTAAAGAAGATAATTTTGTGTTTGACACAACCTCTACTGAAGCTGCAAAAGAAGCTAATATTTTTTCTGAGAAAGGGATTTATGGGCCAGTTGTTATTGTGGTTGGCCAGAATGATGTTCTCAAGGGCTTGGATGAAGAGCTTGAAGGAAAAGAGCCTGGCAAGAGCTACACAGTTGAGCTGCAACCAGAAAGTGGCTTTGGAAAAAAAGATGTTTCACTTATCCAGCTTGTCCCAGCAAGAAAATTTAAGGAGCAGAACATCAACCCAATGCCTGGCTTACAGATTAATGTTGACGGTGCAGTTGGCACAGTAAGGACAGCTACAGGTGGGAGAATTCTTGTTGACTTTAACCATCCTTTATCAGGCAGGGAGCTTGTTTATGAACTCAAGATTAATAAAGTAATAACAGATAAGAATGAAAAAACAAAAAGCATACTCAAATTGCACCTGAATCTAAAGAACGAGGATATCACGATTGAGAATGATGTTGTCAAGATTCCTGCCAAGCCGCAGTTCACAAAAGAAGTGCAGGATAACATCATCAAAAAGCTCAAAGAACTTGTTTCTCATGACGTTAAAATTGAATTTGTAACTCCTGTTAAAGACACAAAAAAATAAATAAATTTATATATAAGTAGTTCTATTGATTTTACTGATTCTTATTTTGAATATTAGAGGTGGGAAAATTGGAAGAGGAGAATACATACTCAAACGAACTCTCAGATAATAATCCAGCTGTAGAACCTAGCGGGGCAGCCAAGTATGAGGACCAAGCCCCAACTGAGGAGCAGAAGACTCCTGAAAAAGAAGAGCCAAACGAGGCCCCAGCAGCAAGGATTGAGGAAAAGCAAAGGCCAGCAAACATACTTGACAAGGAACTTGAGGAATTGTTGGCTAAGCAGCAGGCTTCAATCAAGGTTATTGGAACAGGCGGTGCAGGAAATAACACAATTGAAAGGATAAGCGAGGTTGGTGTTGCTGGTGCAGAGACAATTGCAGTTAACACAGATGCACAGGACCTCCTATACACTCTTTCTGACAAGAAAATCCTGATTGGAAGAGAGGTTACCAAGGGCATGGGTGCTGGCTCTAACCCTAAGATTGGCGAAGAAGCAGCACGTGAAAATGAGCATGACCTTAAAGGTTCATTACAGGGTGCTGACATGGTGTTTATAACCTGCGGCCTGGGCGGTGGAACAGGAACAGGCTCAGCACCAGTTATTGCAGAAGTTGCCAAGAAGGTTGGTGCACTTACAG
>JAFCCF010000049.1 GCA_017610325.1 Candidatus Aminicenantota bacterium
GCAATCTGGAGTTTTATTATGTAGATTATAGAAGAACCTAAGTTATTTTGTTAGAACTTCAATTTCTTTTCCTATGTATAAGCTGTGTTCTGTCTGGCTCACCAGGCCGCCTGCAACCTCTGGAAGAGGTGGGTAGTCTCTTAGAATTCCTTCTCTGACTAATCTTGAGAGTGCAAACCTGAGCTGGTTGAGTGGAAATTTCTTTGCAAGCCAGCGCGTTGCAAAAGGAAGTCCATTGTACTGTTCTATTTCCTTCAGCACCTTTCTTGCAAACATGTCGCGTATTGGCTTGATTTCAATCTGTGAATATATCATTGGGTTTGATGAATCCTTGACCTTACCAGTACCTGTTGTTGCAAATGGCTCAATTGCAATCACCTGTTCTTTGTCAAGCTTGTTCATGTTACCAGTATCATAATTTGGTATTGTCGGTGCGTCATGCACAACATACTGGTCCAAGCCATGGCCAGAGAGGTTTTTTATTGGCGCAAAACCAAAGCCATTGATGGTCTCCTGGATAGCTTTGCCAATCTCACCTATGGATTTATCTTGCTTCACTGCTTCAATTGCAGCTTTAAGTGCTTCTTCACTTGCCTTGACAAGCTCAGCATTCTTGCCGCTTAAATCAATTGTATGGGCTGTGTCACCAACAAAGCCGTCAACATGCACGCCAACATCAACCTTGATTATTTCATCCTTTAGAACAATGTCATCCCCTTGAACAGGAGTGCAGTGTGCAGCAAACTGGTTCAGTGAAAGATTGACAGGGAATGCTATCTGCCCGCCAAGCTCAATAATCTTTGCCTCAATCTTTTCAGCTATATCAAACAGCTTCGCACCTGGCTTTACCAACTCCCTGCTATACTCTCGAACCTGGCCTGCAATCTTTCCTGCTTTGCGATATTCTTCAAGGTTTTCCATGAGAAAAAGAAAAAGTTGGGATTATTTAAAGCTTTGGTTGAAGGAATTTATTTTGTCTGCTATATCACCGGGTATTCTAATTATTTTTTCTGTTTCTTCATTTACTAAACATGACTTTGCTGTTGCAGTAGCCATCACCTCCCCCTTATATAAAACCCTATAAGAATAACTAAGTCTAACTTTTTCGCAAGTCACACTTGCGCACACCTGAATTCCCCATTTTTTCTTGATTGGCGTTTCAAAATCAAAATGCGCCTTACTATAGCGTTGTGTCAAACCCCTTTTAGTTATATCCCCATCATTAAAGCCAATCATATTTTGCAGTTCCTGTCTCCCCATTTCATAGAGGCTAGAGTACCTTGCATTATTCAAGTAACCATAATCATCAATGTCTCTTCTCCTGACTTTATAATTAAGGGACACTTCTTTCCCGTCTGCCATGAACCAGAGAAACGAGTTGGTATTTATAAAGATTACTGAAATATACCACTAAATAGTAACATTTAAAAATGAGTAATACTCCCCCTGGAATATGACACCAAAAAAGGAGCTTAGGGATAGTTTTGACATATTTAGTAAAGAGTATGATGAAGCTAGGCTTGAATATCCTGAAGAGCTTGTTGATGACGCGCTTAAAATCTCAGGCATTCCCAAGGACGGAAAGATACTTGATGTTGGATGTGGGCCAGGCAAGGCAACAATCCAGTTTGGAAGAAGAGGTTACGATATACTTGGATTAGACATAGGCAGCAAATTAATAGGGGTAGCAAGACAAAAAAGTGCAGATTTTAGGAATATTGATTATAAGGTTGGTGTGTTTGAGACAACCTACCTCCCGCTCAAGGAATTTGACTTGATAATATCAGCACAGTCATGGCACTGGCTTAATCCATACCTCAGCAACCGCAAGGCAAACAGAATCCTCAATGATGGAGGCTACCTTGCCTTGTTCTGGAACTTTGAGGCATTTGAAAGTTCAGAATTTATGAGCAATCTAAAAAAGTTGTTTAAGCAATACTGTCCTGATTTTCCAAAAGATTATGGAGATGCAAATAAAGCTACAGAGCATCCAACTCTTAAAAAATACTTTAAGCCAGTTAAGGAAAAGATTTATTCAAGAGATTTTGACTTTAATACAGAAGGGATAGGGGGTTTGATTGATTCATACTCCTGAGTGTACTCCCTACCCAAAGAACTAAGGAAGACCTTCTCAGAACAGGTGCAAATGCTCGTAAGCAAACAAAAACAGCCCCTGATAGTTCAGTATGACACAACTCTATCAATCTATAGTAAAAAAAAGGCATAAGGTGCGCAAAATGATGCCAACCATCTATAAATCATGGGGTTTTGAGAAACATTTCTTTGATAATAATTTGTGTGAGATAGAGATTATGACAAACTTCAGGAAGTGGTATGAAGACCGTAAAGATAAGGCTATTGAGGGAGTTGTGCAAAAGCTGCAAACTGACAAGATTATTTCCAAAATAGAAGACATACTTCTTTTTGGCGGAATTGAAGTTGAATTTGAGAGGGGCCAGGGTCATGCACTGAATGGGTTAAAGCAGATTATGAAACTGGCAAAACAAAAAGGATACAAGTATATGCTTGCCCTGGCAGTAACCTATGAGGGCCGCGAGTTCTGCAAGCACTGGGAGAATCTGGGCAACGATTATTATGGCCTAAAGATAACTGAGCCTATTGAAGACAAAACCCACAGCAAAACTTAAATAGTTCTTTGTGCAAGATGTTGTTTATGATTGAAAAAAGAGGTGTGATTCTTGCGTTAGCCTTACTTCTGGTTATCTTAATATCTTTTTCTGCGAGTGGAGCGCTTGTTTATAACAACTGGATCCTGCCAAATGAGACCATAACAGTTAACAGCAACAAATTTATATTCTCATTGTCACGAAGCCAGGATAGATTGTACGTGTCAGGCAATGGCACTACAATGATTCTGAGTATGTATGACTGTAAAGAAGGATCCTATTATTTTATCTGTTTTAACGGCACAAGGTTTAATCTCAGTAAAGACTGGGGATATGTTGACCCAGTAACAGATGAGATGGTACCGCAACTGCTGATAAAGATTAATGATAAAGTCCCCTCGCTTACAATAACAAGGGAAATCGGCAACAACACACTGATGCTTAATGAAGAGACCACAATTAGCGTGGTTATACGGAATGACGGAACAACTGATCTCTATGATGTTACTTACACTGACACGCTTCCAGTCCAGCTCCTGATTTTTGATTATAACAAGCTCACCAGGACAGACAATACATTAACATGGTCAGGCACTATACGCGAGGACCAGAACAAAACTTTTGATTATACAGTACGCATGATTGGGGAGGTTGATTTCAACTCAACTGCAAATGTCAGCTATAAGTATGTAAATACTACATGGACAAAAGAAACGCCGATAATCAATATAAAATCACTTAATCCCCTAACAGCTGTGATTGGGTTCTCAGATGATAACCTGAGCATATATGACAATACAACTCTTAACTTTAAGTTTACAAGCAATGATGGTGACTATTATGTAAATATAACCGCGTTTGAGGTAATATTCCCTGAGAATCTGTTAATAGCTTCATACACTGATAACATGACACGTGTCAAGAGCGGCCAGTATAGGTGGACTAAAGACCTTGCTGCAGAAAAAAGTGATGAAGTTGAGTTTAACATTAGCTGCAATAGATATGATAAATTCACCATAACCTATGAGTACACCTACAAGTCGCATGGCTTCACAAAAAACGTCAGCGGTGAGCTCAACCTGAGCTTTGACTTTCTCAAGCTTGAACCCACATTTTCAATTCCCGGAATCCTTAACATAGGCCAGATTGACACGCTTAAAATTACTATAAAAAACCTAAATCCGAGCATAACATTCTATAATATTGGGTGTGGTGTGAAGGGGGATTTTATACCACATAAATCTGGAACAATAAGCCAGATACTAAGCAATTCATTCACAGAAGTGTACCAGGAAGAATTCACTGCACCTGATGTGCAGAACAGCACAAACTTCACCATAACACTTGAGTGCAGTTATGAGACAAAGAGCCAGCAGAAGTTCTTCCTTGTGTCAGATTTCAATGTTACAGTAAACCCAGTTCAGGCAACAACCACAACACAGGGGGCAGGAGACATAGAATTTGGAAGTTTTGTAACAACAACTACAGTAACAAGCACAACAACAGGCCAGGCAACAACCACAACACAGAAAGGCCAGAAAGAAGACATGGAGATTAAAGGTCTGATGGGATTCTTCGGTAAGATAGGTCATTTCTTCAGGAACTTATTCAGTTAGACAATCATGCTGCTGAACACTAAGCCCAAGACTGACCTAAATAAGAGATACATGAGCACAGAGATTACTGCCATGAAAGGTATGTACTTAAGACCTTGCTTGATATTGCCATTTTTTATTATGCTCATAATCATTGATGAAAATATTGCAATTATGCACAGAGCTAAAATTGAGAAGATAACAAAGTTGTCAAAGTAAGCAGCCACATTCAGCTTGCTGAAATCCATGAGCATGCCCATCTGGGTTCCGGCGCCCATGTTTGGACTAATCTTGCTTGCAAGCCTGTCAAGCACTTTAAGAAGGTTGAAAGAGAGGCCAAATAGGGCAGGGGCGATAAATAAGATAATAGAGCCAAGATATATCACATAAGTGGAGTTTGTTGCTGCCATCTCCTTTTTTAGATCCCTTGTCTCTCTAAGGTTAACCTCGATTCTGTCAACCAGGTAGCTTATCTCGCCTCCGCCCTTCATGCCCTCTACAATCAACTCAAAAGAACGTTTTAGGGTAGGTGAATCATATTTTTCACTAAATTCATGGAGCGCATCGCCAATATCAGTGCCAGTCATTACTTTTTTTGAAATCAGGTTTATCTCATCTGCCAGGCACTTGAACTGTGGCCTGATTGCCTGCCAGAGTGCCTGGTCAAAGGGCAAGCCGCCCTTCAGATTCTCGCTCACATAGCGAAGGAATTCTTCAAGCACTTCCTCCATGTCCTTGGTGCGCTTGAATATCGTAAGATCATAGTACATGTACAAACATATCATGATAATTCCAATCACAATACCTTGGACAATCACCCAGGTAACAAATGTAGCAAGCAGGAATATAACCATATACATTT
Source organism: Candidatus Aminicenantota bacterium (assembly GCA_017610325.1). Classification (GTDB taxonomy): domain Archaea; phylum Nanobdellota; class Nanobdellia; order Woesearchaeales; family JAFCCF01; genus JAFCCF01. Next base: position 5,085 of record JAFCCF010000049.1, read on the forward strand.
CCTGCAGCTTAGGATAGATCATAAGGACGTAGATAAGCCCTGTTACTATCACGCTGAGAAAGAAGAAAATACCGTACAGCTTATAGGGAGTCTCAACTGCCCCGGTCTTTAACAGATAGTATCTAAGCTTTGGCCTTATTTTCCTGGGTATAAAAGCCTTACCAATTTGGTCAAGTGTAAGGAATTGGATCATAGGTTCACCATTGGTCTTAATGATCTAAGTATGCTAATGAAGATAAACTGCACAAAGCTCAGTAGGAGTAGTGCAGTGAATATAAAGGCTGTGCCGACCTCAAGCCCCATAAAACCTGCAAACACAATGAACATGGTCATCCCAAGCGAGGGCATCACAGTTGCAAGCACCATGTAGAGCATCATGAATGCGTTCAGTTTCTTGCCATACGCCTTAATCTCAATTATCTGCTCTGTTGTAATCTGCTGCAAGATGCTTCGCAATGGCACAGATACATCAACCCCAGTCTTCAGCGATGTGATTAGCTCAGACAGAATCATCTTAAAATAATGTGAAGGACAACTCTCTCGCGCAGTTTCAAGCGCATCTTCAATCGGATTTCCCATGTTGATATCGTCAACAATCTCCTTAAAGTACTTAGCTGCTATGCCATAGCTACTGGATGCATCAATCAGCGAGTTAAATAACGGGATTCCGCTGTCAAGCTTCACAAGAAGGTATCTGCCTGCAAACAACACCTCTTGGTTTATTTCCCTCTCCCTTTTTCTTATTACGACCCGGGGAGACTGTATGAGCAGGAAAAAAACAAAAATAAAAATAACTGGCACAATATCCTCCTTCATGTGGGCCATCTTGAGCCACATGCCAACCTGGGGAAATTTTCTCCTTAAGTAAAATGATATGTTTGGAATTACCACCACCCGACTATACTTTCCTATTTTCCTTTTGCTTCTTGTTATAATAAGTCCTGAATATAGAACCAACTTCATTGACGTCAACTATATTGTTCTTAACAAGCCTTTTGAGTATGCCGACCTTCTCGTTAATGTCATCCTCAATATTCTTCTTTGACAGGCCTGTATAAAGGTTAAGGGTATCAATCATGGCTGAACTTTCGTTTTTTGAGACAAGGTCATCTCTCCTGACATCATACTGCATCAATATGTTGGTATCGCCATTCTCAAGAATCTCAGCTATCTGCAATGTCCTTCTAAAACCGGTCCTTCGGTTTCTGTTCTGAACAACAATTAGAGAAAGTGAAGAGATTAAAGTTTTAGGTATGTCAATAGGCGGGTTGGTCAGTCTGATTATGGTCTCCTTGACATTATTTGCGTGCAGTGTTCCATACACTGAATGGCCTGTATGCATTGCTTCGAACAGCACCTCTGCCTCCCTCTTTCGTCTGATTTCCCCCATGATAATCCTATCAGGCCTCATTCTTAATGAATTAACTACCAGGTCAAGCATTGTGATTTCACCCTTGCCTTCTGGATTGGGCAGCCTGGTCTCAAGTGGCACCCAGTGAAGGTCTCTTGGAAGTGTGAGTTCCCTTGTATCCTCAATAGATATAACCCTCTGGTTTATTGGTATGAAAGAGCACACAACATTCAGCATACTTGTTTTACCTGAGCCAGTTCCACCAGTGATGAGCATTGACAGCTCGTTCTGCACTGCGAGCCAGATAATGGCTGCAGCAGGATAGTTTAGTGTGCCTGCCTTAATGAAATCTGTGATGGTCCATGGCTTTACAGCGAACTTTCTGATTGTGATTGTGTTTCCGGAACTTGAGATTGGGTTAAGAGTTGCATTTACTCTGTCCCCGCTCATCAGATGTGCATCCATTAGCGGTTTGAGCACAGTAATTTCCTTGCCAACATCTCTTCCAATCATGGTTGCATAATGCCTTATCTTCTCCTCTGTCTGTATGATTATGTTTGTCTTGAGCCAGCCCCATTTTTTATGGTAGACCCAGATAGGATCCTTGCTGCTGTTCACAACAACCTCTTCAAGGTTCTTGTCACTTAGAAGTATTTCAATATCACCCAGGCCAATGTTCTGCCTTATAAGCTGGTTGATGAGAAGGTCTGATGTTTTTTTGTCTGCACCTGGGAAATACCTCTTGATAAGAAAGAAAATCTCCTTCCTGAACGCATCTTTGACAGACTGCGCCAAGCCCTCTGAAGTGAAATCAATCTTTCCGACATTTATCTTTGAGATGAACTCTTCCTTGATTTTTTCCAGTACAATATTTGTGCTGGTTGTTATGTTCTGGATAGAGATATAATAGTGGGAAAATCCTTCAATTGATGTAAATATGTTTACATCAATCAACTGCCCCTCAACATTAATTTTATACGAGTCCAGGTTAACTGCCCCGGGTTTATCAACCACTATCCCCACCTCTTTTTTGTTTAAATATTCTGCAAAAGGTTATTTAGCTTCTTAACCATCTCTTTTGCTTCCTTGTTGAAAGGATCAAGCTCAAGAACCCTTTCAAAATCATAGAGCGCAGATTCATAATCTCCTTTTTCAAACTGTTCCTTTGCGCGCTTTTTCTTTCTCAGTATAAGCAAATTTTCAACGTCTGGCCTGAATACCTCGAACCCTGGTTCTGGTTCTTCTGGCGCCTCAATATGACGAAACGCGTTTATTGGTTTCGGCGCTTTTGGTTCAAGATGATGCACTGGCCCTGGTTCTATCCTTTCATGCTCAGGCATTTTTGCACGTGTTTCTGGCTTATGCTTTTTCTTGGGCTCTGCCTCTTTCTTTGGTCCAAGCTTAATCAGTTTGATAACTTCCTTCACATCTTCGTTGGACTTTGCATGCTTTCGGATACTTTCAAGGTCCTTAAGTGCTGAGGCGCTCTTGCCAGCAAAATAGCTGTTCATGCCCCTTATAATCTTAGTTAGCATCAAATTTCCCTCAAATGAACTCTCTGATTTTTTGTATGCGAAATCTATAAGCCCAACGCACCGTTTTTGGATATGCTCTGGCTTGTTGCTCATGTTATGCACAAGCTGAGAGAGCGGCTTAACATTTTCCTTCCATTGAGAAGTCATTTCAATCTCTGCCAGCCCCTTACCTGCTGCCTCAAAATCTGACTTGACAATGTTTATTATAGAGCTTTTATAGAGCTGTTTGAATTTACTTGGTGACATTCCAACCGCCTTAGCATGCACCCCCCTATATTTATTTTCTTCTGGTTTTATTGGGGGCAATTTGTGCGGTTCTGGTTCTTTCTCAAACTTAGGTAGTTCGTGTTGTGCTATATAACGTATCTTATCAAGTTGCTTTGGCAATGACTCCTGTGTTATCTCAGCTGGTTTACTAATCTCAGGAACCTTAA
>JAFCCF010000050.1 GCA_017610325.1 Candidatus Aminicenantota bacterium
CTAAAAGGCATTTTGAGTAATCATCCTAGAAAAAAGTGTATAATGCAGCTCTGGCCAGAAACAAGAAATGATTATTTAGATCTTAGCTGGATTGAACCAGTATTAAGAGCAAGCCACGCAATGTGTAGTTTAATGTATGATCTTAGCGGGTTAATTGAGGGATTAGCTGTAAACAATGCTGACCCAGATGGAGAGATAAGAGTAATGTATAAAAATCTTTTAGAGGTACTCTCTACCCCTGGTGAGGAAAATAATTATGATTTTCATGATATAAGGGAACAAATTATTATGTTCTATGGAAGGATTAAAGAGTATTCCCCAGGATTCTGCACAGAAGGAGAAAAATTTCTAGAAGAAGTTGGTGCAAGACTCAACAATGCATTTAATATAATAAACCCTGATGAAAATTTATCAGAGATCCCTGTGGAAGATTATCTTAAACAGATTCCAACAGAACATGATGTTCACCCAGATGAAATATCTAATATTAGTTTAGATTATGTGGTTGCTCCAGTTTTCAACCATGTCTGGTTCTTTATAGAGACTGGTAAAAATCAATTCTATGGCTATGATGTGTTTTTCACAGAACCAATAGGTCCTACTAGGATTGCTTTTAACATCTCCCCTGGTTATTCAGGTTATATAACTGAATCAGAGGCTAGGAAAGTTATTAAAAATAATAATGGTACATTTTCTTCTGTTATTGTTAAGAAAAAGCCAGAGCAGGATTATAGTGCTGATAAGATGATGCAGATTGCAGCATTTGCATATGGGCTTAAGCTTGCCGAGCTTGAGAATCAAATGCGTAGTTAGAAACAGTATAGTTTTTTCTCAAAGTCAACTATCTTGTTGTTCTTGACCTTGATGCCTTCTTTGTTTAGCAGAGCAATCTTCTTTCTTATTGCTGCCCCAGTAGTTTGACCCATAAACCCGCAAACCCCTCCATTTGCGCCAACAACCCTGTGGCATGGAGTCTTGACTGGCTCTGGATTGTATCGTAGAGCCTGCCCAACTGCACGATATGCCCGAGTATGAAGCGCCTCAGCAATGGCCTTGTATGTAGAAACACGACCCTTTGGTATCTTCTTGGTTAAACCCAGGACTTTGGTTTTGAATAAGGTTTTCATTTGAATGTGTCCATAATATAATCAAAATGTTTTTTAGAATAATCCTTCTTGTATTGCTTTGCCAGCTCTATCATCTTTTTTCTGTTTATTTTGATGCCTTTCTTTTTCAGAAGCGCGTTAAAGTTAGCTGATATCAGAAACTGGCAGAACTGGGTGACATTCTTTGGCTTGTTTGTGTGGCGGGTGCGTTCAAAGTCAATGAGCACTGGTTTTGTTTTGATTATGACATGCTTTACAGGGCGGTGCATTTCTTCTTTGTCAGCCCAGAGCTTGTCAAGCTTGCGGCACTGCCCAAACACATCCTTCAGCACCTTGATAATCTTTGTCTTGCTGCTTTTTTCTATGTAATCAGCAATAAAATCACCCTCAACAAACTTATAGCAGATGAAATTGCTGCCAGCAAACAACAACTGCGGTCCGATTTTGTGCTTGTTCAGCAGCTTGAGCCACTTTGCTTCGTTTTGTGTCCTGCCAATTGCTTCACTGTCTTTTCTCTTTACCTTAACTGCAACCTTTTTCCTTGCAAGCTTTCCAACATATACAATGCCGCGCTTTCCTCTTGCAAGGTATTTGTGGTCTGATATGTTTCTTTCCTCGAGTTTCTTGAGCAATGTGCTCTTGGTTATCTTGTACACATAAAGCTCTTCAAAAAAGATTCGCTGCTTTGCAATCACCTTAAATTCAAGCAGGTTATGCTCAAAAATCTCATTAACCTTTTTCTTGTTTGTTTGTGAAGAAAACAAGAGCAGTATTTGCCCATTTGCTGTTAGATGTGCTGCTGAATTGCTGAGAAACCTCTCAATAAGTTCATAGCCATGCTTTCCACCGTAGACTTCACTATCCTTAACATCAGCATCCTGTGGCAGGTATGGTGGATTAAATATGATTGTGTCAAAAACTCCTTTTGCATTGCTGAACAAGTTAGATTTAACAGCCTTGATCCCTTTACACTTCACAAGTGCAACAGCTTTTGCATCAATGTCAACAGCTAACACACTCCTGCACTTTTTCTTTGCAGCCAGAGCCTGTATTCCACTGCCTGTTCCAATATCAAGGCATTTGCCTTTTGCATGCTTCAAGACCTGTTTTTCTAGCAGGAATGAGTCTTCCCGCGGCATGTATACCATGAATCTACCCTATTTCAACAAGATTTATAAAGTTATTTGATTTTATACCTAGTATCTCATACTCATGGAAGGGGGAAAGGTTTTATCACAAGAGGATTTCAACACATATATCCGTAAGCTTGATCCAAAAGAGAGTTGCCAATTTGTGATGACTGTTGGCATTGGGTTGTGCAATCAGGACAGCTTTATCTGCCCCTACAAATCAAAAGAATCTTTTACAACCAGCAAAGGAATCCATAGGGAGTGCAAGCGCGAGGAAACCCTGAGGTTCAAGAAAATACTTGGGGCATAATTAACTATTTCTAGGTAGTAAAAACCGAAAGATATATAAATGGTAGATTCTTAGTGCCTGAATATGAAACAGGACAAAGTAAGAATCTTAGATATTAACCCGCACAATGTTTTCCTTGCAGAAGAACCTATAAACTGGCTAAGAGGCCATTACAAGCAAATCAAGCCAATAGATGTTTGTGTGTACAAAAACGACATGTTAAGTAATGACGGCGACCATCGTTTGTATGTATTGCACAAGAACAATAGGATATATACTCCTGCAAATATCTATGATTTAGATAATCCACAGGACATAATCACACTTCAAGAACTCAAAGAGACACAGAATCTGGAGTATCTGGCTAAGGAGACTGGTATGGACATTGAAGCAGTCAGAGAAATTGGACCAAAACCAAAAAAAACAGATCTCGTGGAGGAACTCGAAGAGGTCTTGGAATTTGTCAGGTCACTTGGAATAAATTCAATTGCTGACCTTGCCAAAAAGAAAATCCTGCCAACCAAAGAGGATATTCAGAACGCATACTGGATATTAAAAAAAGAATTTAATGAGGGACGAAGATGAGCCGAGAAAAATCAGTTTTCAAGCTGAACCCAACCAGCATTGGAAGTGTTATAGCTGAAATCAGGAAAGAAGTTAATCTTTTGACGACAGAATGGAAAAATAAGAAGCTTTATTATTTTCCTGAAATACTTGAAAACAAGAAGAAGTTTGAGATAATTACGAACTATGGGTTAGATGGAAAACCTGGAGTAAAACTGGAGAAAGTAGGTGTTCTAAAGCTTAATCCAACAAAACCAAAGCTATATGTATATGATACAAAAATCGCAACAAGGCTTGAGGATGAGCTATTAACAATTGGCGACGCATATGATGTAATTCATCATAAGAAATAATCTAAAACCGTCAGTATATGTTATCTCCTTTTTTTGTAAACCTTGTCCCTGTGTTCGATGTTAACAAATAGAATGAGATTCTTGTCTAATTCAACTGCAAAGGTCATCACAAGCCACTGAGTTATATGGATACGTTTCAAGGTTTTTAGATCTTTGCTTAGATTCTTGTAAAGCATAACACTTTCATTGTCTCTGGAGATTATCTCCTTTACTTTTTTGTTAATTGCTTTTGCAATTACTGGATCTTTCTTCGCTAATTTGTTTAATGTTCTCCTAAAATAATCAGAGAAGTCAAATTGAAACATCTTTCAAACTCCAGTTAAGCTGTCAAGCTCCTTTAAGCTCATCCTTCTCTTGGGATGCTTGCTTTTGTGCTCATTAACGATCCCCATCACTTCTGAAATAAATTCTTCGCGTACCTCTTTTTCCACAAACTCTTCGCCATACATCTCAGCAAATCTCTTTAATGCTTCTGACTTATCTCTAAGCCCAAATTTTTCCTTTACAACTCCCAAAACTCTATTTGTGTAATCGTCTATCTGTGCCCTAAAATTAATTATTTGTGTCATGATATCACCTTGTGTGTATTTAAGTGAGTTTAAGTGATATTTAAACTTTTCGTTTTTCAAAACCGTTCGTCGATAGCTTCAAAGTATTCTTTGACGCGGCTTGTTATGCTTGGCAGAAGAAATTGGACTAACTTCTCATTGTATGTGTCTGTGAGCAGGGCAAACTCAGTGATACGATAATTGTTTCTTATCTTTTCAACAATAAACATGTCTCTAAGGCGTTTTATCTGCCTTCTTATGTTAGAGCCTGCAACCCCAAGCAAGGGCAGGTTAGTCTCTTTTCGCAGTGCTATGACCTGTCCAGTTATATCAGATGAGCCAAGTTCATTCTTGGCTTTCTTTGCCTTTAAGAGAGTAAGAAGAACATCAACAATAACATCGCGCGAATCACCTGGTTGTAATAACCCAACTGAAAGGCAGAATTTTTTGACCAGGCTGCGGTCATCAAGATTCTCAGGTTTCTCATATCTTCGCAGTGTCAGTTCTGACAGCGGAGTGTCAATGAGTGTTTTCTTAGCCATGTTATCTAATCTGTGGCCTTACCTTTATATAGCTTACGCACATCTGTCCAGTGTCCAGTGACCCTACAGTGGAGGCTGTGTTAAAAATACCTATCTGTGCCATTGTTGCCAAGTCACTGGTTGTTTTGCAGCTCATTTTACTCTCCCCTCACATATTGCGGGGAAGTAAAATGACACAATGCATTGCACTGGGCGGTGACTTGGCTTGAGCAACCAGCAGCAGGGCAAATTTAGGAGAAGGCGGGCAGCGGCAAAAAATATATATACTATAACTTCATATTTAATCAAATCATGAAAAAAAGAGTGTGGTTATTAGTTATTCTAGCTGTTTTTTTATCAGGCTGTATTGCGTTAGCTCCTACTGAGACAACTACTACAACTACAGTGTATATCCCGCCAGAAGAGCAGATTCTTACGATGTGCGATAATCTTCTTAAGGCAGAGCAGACAGGAGATGAACTTTTACTCATGTCATTGATACCAATTGACTCACCAGATTATGAGCATGTTCTTGAGACAAGCCAAGCACGCAAGTCACTGGACTATGTGATAAACAACTATGGTTGCAAGCTGCTTGCAATTGACGGAGACACTGCCAAGGTTGAGGTCACTTATGATTATGAGATTAATGACGAGCCAGATGTTAAGGGTGTTGTCTGGACAGTTAAGCAGAGAAACAACCAGTGGGTGTACTGGCACGGCAGCAGATAACTCTTATTCAGTATTTATTTTTTTATCCCTGTTCAGCCACTGCGCTGGCTGCAAGCAACTGTAATATTAAAAACTGCTGCCCTGTTGCTGCTTAGCCCATGAAATGTCGGAAATGCGAAGCATTTCTGAACACACAGAAATGTTCCATTTCTGTTGTTCTGCTCCCCGCGCCCGGTGAGGGAGACAGAATTTCCAGCATTGAGCAGCAGAGGGAACTAGGATAGGACCTAATTAAGCTATAAATTTATATATTAGAAGTGCATAGGATTGCCTTATGGGATATAAACTATTTCAGGACGGCAACTGCTATGTCTGCAAGAAGCACACAGAGCATTTCTGCGATGTCTGCCTGAGATATATCTGCGATGACCATAAGATAGAGGTTGAGGTGCACAATGAGATGTATCCTTATATTATGTGCAAGGAATGCTACGAGAAATGGAAAAAAGGCAAGGCAAAGATGATAAAGCCGCGTTATGCCAAGTCACTAATTAGAGCTACAGAGTGTTAAAGAAAATCTAAGGTTGCGGTATGTGAGAGTGATTTATTTTTTTCTGTGTTTTCGAGCAACATTTAAATAGGGTGGGTGGTTTACTGTGAGAGAGTTCCTAAATAGATAGCAAATGATTAGTTTT
>JAFCCF010000017.1 GCA_017610325.1 Candidatus Aminicenantota bacterium
AAATAAAGTCCTGTTGTACATAAACCATTGGAATTTTTTGGCAGGTTTTCCAGAACAAAATTAAAGGACTCTTCAGTATATTTAGGGATAATATCAGGCACTAGACTAGGAAATATTTTCCTTATACTCTTCTCATAACAGAATTTACAGTTACCTGGACAGGGAACGCAGGCAGCTAAAATGTTTTTTCTTGCATATTCCAGCAATATTTGCCTGTGCTCTTTGCTCATCATCTTTTCTATTCTCCTCAATTAGTTATGTTCATAGAGATAATATTTGTAGCAATCTTCAAGGTCTAAAGGACCCTCACCTAAGTCTCCAAGAGCAATCATCTCGAGTACTATGTTTGGAAAAAGTCTTTTTATTTCCCCTTTGGTTTTCCCCCTTAAATCATATATGTCCGTGTCCCTGTAACTTATATCGTGTATCCAATACATTGAACTTGGTAAATAGAGCTTTGATATTTTGATGTTCTGCAACTTTAATTCTTTTATTTTTGATATTATCTCATTGGTTGTTATTGTTGCAGCATCATCTATTGAACCTCCACAAGGACTCTTGATAGGGATTACTCGGACTTTTTTGCCTTTTAAGATTTTTCTCAGTTCAGAATAAGCACCTTCTGAGCAGAACATAAACTCATTGTTCCTAAAATCGTATTTGCTTAATATGTCTCTTAACTTATGCTGAAAAGTCCAGGCATAGATTTTGGAATCTGGTGTTAAGAAAATCCGGTTTATGTTCTCAAAGAGATTTCTGTTTTTATAAATGAACAGTACAGTTTCCTTAACATCCATGTAACTCTTTTCTGCATATTTTTTTACAAGCAGTTCATCAAATTTAGAGTAATACAACTTTACAATTATTACATCAGCACCTCTAGGTTTCAAGTGATTAATCTCACGTAAATCCAGGAGGGTCTGCTCTTTGTTGAAGTGGAACAAAACGACAGTTAGTTTCCTTACATGTTTGATTATTCTTTTTAGCACTTCATTTTTGCCATAGTTTGTCATTAGTTCTCTTTTTATTTTCTCATTAAAGGTTACGGCAGAGAGGCATATTTCGACAAACTGGGCATATTTTTCAGAGAGTTCTTTTACAAAAAAAGGATCAACCTTGAACCCAGTTGTATAAATATACATTTGCCCTCGAACATATCTTTTTTTGTTTAATTCCATCACTTTTATTATTTGCTCCTTTGTTAAGCCCAGATGAAAAAAATCAGCACCACCCCTTTGCCTGATTTTTTGTCTGGCAAACACAAAACCGCTTGACGGGGAAAGCAGAGAGAGTTTATCAGATAAATGTTGTAATAGAAAATCGAAAGACTCTTTGGTATATTTTGGAATTACCTCTGTAACCACATTGCGAAATGTTTTATTGAGGCTTTTCTCATAGCAGAATTTGCAGTTGCCTGGACACGGAACTGCAAGGATGAGCTGATTATTGCGCGCTCCCTCTAAAAGTATCTGTTTATGTTTTTCATCTAATATCTTACCCACCCCAAATTCAAAAAAAAAGTGATAATGTTATAAACATTTTACTGGAAGATAAGGAAAACGCTGCCAGCTTTTCCTATTTTTTCTTCTTCTCAAGCCTTTCCCTTGCCCTGTCAAGACCCTGCTCCATCTTCTTGGTCTTCTGGTTAACTCTTACAATGAAAATAGCGAACAGAGCTGTAATCACTGCTGCTGTCAGTGTCTTGCCCAAGATTCCGCTTCCCTTTGGAAACAGTTCAAGCGCAGCCTGGATTGCATCGCGCCAGAACAGACCAGCAACAAAGGACATAGCAGCAATCACTATTGTTGTAAAGGTTTTCCTATAGTCCAGGTCATGCTCTCGTTTCTTGATGTTAGCTTCAAGCTGTTTCTTGGTTTTCGTTGACATTTTAAAAATAAAATGCCCCGTCCGGGACTCTCAAATCCTGAGGGATTTGTGCCTCTGGGATATTTGAACCCGAGTCACTGGATCGAAAATCCAGTATGATTGGCCGAACTACACCAACAGGGCATAAGATTCTAAGAAACTTAGTTTATTTTTAAATGTTACTAAAAAAGAGGTGGGCCTGGAGGGATTTGAACCCCCGCCCACTGCTTGTCCTCGCATTGCACGAAACGTGCTCATATAAGAGCAGCGCTCCAACCAAACTAAGCTACAGGCCCATAACAAGAAAGAGGAATATTGTCATTTATAAAAGTTGTGATAAAAAGGTATGCGCCAGCCGGGAATTGAACCCGAGCCAGAGCCTTGGCAAGGCCCTATCATACCACTAGACCACTGGCGCATTGAGTGGGCCCGGAGAGACTTTCAACTTTGACCAAGTGGGGCTTTACGCCTCACGCCTTTTGGTCAAGCTTTTCGGCTCCGACCGAAAAGATTGTGTTTGAACTCCCGACCTTCGCCGTGTAAAGGCGACGTCATAGCCACTAGACCACAGGCCCATCAATTAAATGGAGAAATCCTTGGTATTTAAAGATTACTGAAATATATGATCTCGCTGCCTGCACTCAATAAAAAAGTTTACTACAGCATACTTCTTCCCTTTGTAGGTTGGAGTATTAACAGGGATTAAATACAATGTTTTAGCGAAGCTTATTCTGATGATTCTGCTAAGATATATAAAAAAGAATAAATTTAAATACTCGCTCTTAGAGAATAAATACCATGCAGGAAAAACTGTTTAACATGATTATGGACGGTGATGAGGTTAGCTGGCAGAGTATTATTTATGACCTTGTGCGCACTGAAAAGATGGATCCTTGGGATATTGAAGTATCGCTTCTTGCCAAAAAATTCATTGAAAAGCTGAAGACGCTCAAAGAAATGGATTTCAGGGTTTCTGGCAAGGTTGTGCTCGCAGCCGCTATCTTGTTAAGGATTAAGACAACAAAACTCCTTAATGAAGACCTTACTGAATTAGATAGGTTAATAGCTGGTTTAGAGCAGACAGAGGAGGAGTTCTATGATGAATTAGAACAGGAGTTTCAGTCAGGGGCGATTATTCCAGGGGAAGATGATGATGTCAGGATAGTTACAAGGACGCCGCAGCCAAGGAAGAGAAAGGTGTCTGTGTATGACCTGGTCGAGGCTTTGAACAAGGCATTGGAGGTTCAGCACCGCAGGCCGCCAAGGGTAGAACATGCCCCTGAGGTCAAGATCCCTGAAAAGGTCAGGGAAATGAGTGTCATCATAGGTGATGTGTACAATCAAATACAAAATTATTACAGGGACAAGAAAGGCAAGCTTACATTCTCACAGCTTATTCCAAGCGAGAGCAAGGAAGATAAGGTTTATACATTCATACCATTGCTGCACCTTGAGCATCAGAGAAAGCTTAACATGGATCAGGAGGAACATTTTGGCGAAATCTACATCATGCTCGTGCAGAAGGCTGCAGAAGAGGCTATGAAGGCAGATAAACAATAAGCTTTTTATAGGGTACATTATTTCTCTGTTATAGGTGATTTAATTGGATAATAAGAAACAGCAGGAGCTTCAAGAGAGGTATATTGAACTACAGCTGATAGATCAACAGATTAAACAGTTTCAGCAGCAGCTGCAGACATTTGACTCAAAACTGCAGGAGCTTGTAGTTACACACGAAGCCCTGAAGAGCTTAAATGACACAAAATCAGGAACAAAAATACTTGTGCCTGTCAGCTCTGGAATATTTGTAGATGCTGAGCTTAAGGATGTGAAACAGCTCAAACTGAATATTGGAGCAGATGTCAGTGTTGTTAAAAGCCTGCCTGAGACACAGAAACTAGTGGATGAGCAGATTGATGAGATTCAGAAGTACCGCGACCAGACATCTTTACAGCTCAATGTATTGGTTGGCAAGGCTCAGGAAATTGAAAGTAAAATTTCTAAGATGGGATAAAAATGTTCAAATTTTTCAAAAAAAAGCTAAAGAGCGCAATTTCTAAACTCTCAAAAGGAGTTGACAAGGAAACAGAAGAGATAGAGGAAGCACCTAAAGAGGAGATTATTGAGGAGCCTAAGGAAGAGATTATTGAAGAGAAAACTGAAGAAGTTAAAGAAGAAATCGAAGAAGCTGAAGAAAAACAAGAAGAGCAGGCAGAAGCACGAAAAGAGCAAAGCTCTTTTGTGTACCAGAAACCAGAGGTTTCTGTGAAACCAAAGGTAGAAGAAGTTGAAGAAAAACCTGAACCAGCAGCAGTAGAAAAAGTTGAAGAAAAAGAAAAGAAAAAAAGCTTCCTTGGAAAGATATTTGGCAAGAAAAAAGAAGAAAAACCTGAAGTTAAAGAAGAAAAAAAAGAAGTGATTAAAGAAGATATTAAAGAAGAACCTGAAGAGAAGGAAGAAACACCAGCAGAGAAAGGAGAAAAAGCTGAGCCTGCTAAGGAACAAAAGAAAGAAGAAGCTAAGCCTGAGGAAAAAGTTGAAGAGGTCGAAGAATCTCCAAAGAAAAAAGAGCCAGAAGAGAAGAAGGGTATATTTGGGAAGATTAAAGAAAGTGTAACAAAGAAGTCTATTTCTGAGGAGAAATTTGAGAAGCTTTTCTGGGAGCTTGAGGTTGTGTTAATGGAGAACAATGTTGCTGTTGAGGTTATTGAGAAGATTAAGAATGATCTAAAGCAGGAGCTTGTTGAACAAAAAGTGCTCAGGGGAAAAATAGAAGAGATTATCAAAAAAACACTCACTAAATCCATTAATGAGGTTCTTAAGTCGGAAGGCATTGACCTTCTTGAAATGATTAAGGAAAAATCAGAAAAGCCATATGTTATTGCGTTTGTGGGAATAAATGGAACAGGCAAGACAACGACCATTGCAAAGATTGCAAAATTATTGCAGAAGAACAAGCTCAAGCCAGTGATTGCTGCCTCAGACACTTTCAGGGCAGCTGCAATCCAACAGCTTGAGGAACACGCTAACAAACTTGATGTTAGAATGATTAAGCATGATTATGGTTCAGACCCAGCAGCTGTTGCATTTGACGCAGTAAAATATGCAAAGGCAAAAGAACTGGATGTTGTATTGATAGACACAGCAGGGAGAATGCACTCAAATGTCAACCTAATGGATGAGATGAAAAAAATAATCAGGGTTGCAAAGCCAGACCTAAAGATTTTCGTAGGAGACTCGCTGACAGGCAATGACTGTGTGGAACAGTCAAGGGAATTCGACAAAGCAGTGGGGATTGATGCGATTATACTTGCAAAAGCAGATGTTGATGAGAAGGGCGGTGCTGCATTATCTGTATCATATGTAACCAAGAAGCCAATAATGTTCCTTGGTGTTGGACAGGGTTATGAGGACCTTGAAACATTTGATTCTGCAAAAATAATGCAGATGCTTGGCCTGGAAGCATGATTTATAGAAAAAGTTATATATCAAAAAGGGGTATAGATTGTAAAAATGGCTATTTTAGGGGTGATTTTGCTTAAGATTGCATTGGTATTCTTATTCATCGTTATAAATTCAATCATATTACAGCATGTAAGCGGAAAGATGAAGTTTGAGTATGAGGGCTTTGACAACTCAACATCCATAGCACTGGTGATAGGAGCTGTGTTCTTTGTTGTGAGTTTCCTGCCAAGTTTCAAGGCGGGGTTTATGTTCCTTGGATGTACAGCACTGCCGCTAATGCTTATCAAGGAATTCTATAAAATAAACTGGAAAGAGACCCTGAACCTGTGGGTGCACTGGTTCATAATGTACATACTGGTAATTGCAATGTTTGCATTTGTTCTTGCACTGTTTATGTAATCACTCAAACTCAACTTTTCCCTTGAGATAAACTCCCTTGTGAAGTTTAACAGGGCGCCAGCTGTCAATTATTAATTCTGCATCCAGCCAATTAGCAAGTTCTTTAGGGTTGCCGATTGTAGCTGAAAGAGCAAGAATCTGGACATTTGAAAGAATCTTCCTAAGCATTGTGAGCAGGATTTCAAGTGTTGGTCCGCGGCCAGGGTCATTAAGCAGATGAACCTCGTCAACCACAACACAGCCAACTGCACTCAGCCATGGACAATGATGTCTAATAAGAGAGTCCATTTTCTCATTCGAAGCTATGATTAAATCATAGTCAGCAAGATACGGGTCAGCTGAATCAAGGTCTCCAATCGAGAGCGCAACCCTTGCAAAGCTGCCATACTTTTTCTTAAAATCCTTGTATTTCTCGCTTGCAAGAGCTTTTAATGGCACAATATAGATAACCTTTGCATTCTCTTCAAGAATCTTTTTCATTCCTGCAAGCTCTGCTATCAGTGTTTTCCCAGAAGCAGTTGGTGTGCACACAAGCATGTTTTTTCCGTCAAGTAATCCGCGATTCACTGCCTTAACCTGCGCAGGGCGAAGCTCTGTTATGTCCTGCTTAAGAATATCAAATACCTTCTCTGGTATCTTATCCTTTATTTCAGAAAGTTTCATCTCATTTAGAAAGAATCATGACCTTGTTCATAAAGCTTTTGCCATTGGTCAGGCCATACCTACCTTTAATACACTCCCTTTCCCCATACTTTTGGCATGAATCTGGTTTAATGTTCCTGCCAGAGATAAGAAATGGCACAGCATCAGCTGCATGGTCCATTGCCTCGCATGGAGTTGCATGATCAGGTGTTATTGCAATCACAACATCCTTGCTCATCAATACCTTTAGATTACGGTCAATCTTTTCAAGGAATTTCTTTTTCTCAACTGGCTTGCCGTCATGCCCAAAGATATCAGTTCCCTTAATGTGCAGGAAAATAAAGTTGTATTTGCGCAGTGCGTTCTTTGCTGCAGTGAACTTGGCTTTGAGATTTGTCTGTGGAGTACCTGTTGCTCCCTTGACATTAATCAGTTTCATGCCAGCCACAGCCCCTAGCCCTTTATACAAAGGTGCGCCTGCAATACAGCACGCTTTCCTGCGATACATCTGCCAGAAGCTTGGCATTTTCTTGTAATGCCCTGCGCCCCTGCAAAGAAACATGTTGCCTGCAAGCTTTCTGTTCTTATTCAGCTTTGATTTCTCAAGTATCTTGTGAGATTTTGCAAGGAATTTGTTGAAAACAACAGCTGTGTGCTTTGCTGCCCTGCTCTTGTCCAGAGGCTTAACTTTCAGAACCTTTCTTCCAGGCATGTGCGGGTCATTGTTTGTGATCTTATTGCTGAGGTTCTTGCCGCGCATGATAATTGCCAGCCTATGCTCTAAGCCTGGCTTGACAATAAACTTAACACCATCTATGACCATACCGTCAAAGAGTCTGCAGAATACTCTGGTGGATTTAATCCTACCAGCTCTCCTGTCCTTGACTCTAAGATTTTTGTCAACTGTGCCTAGGTTTGCGCGCCATGCAACATCCCCTTGCTTAAGCTGAACATTAATGCCCAGAGCCTCTATCGGCCCACGGCCAGGATAATATTTTTTCAAGTCATAGCCAAACAAGGTAAGGTGTGCATTATCAGATTCAGGCACAATTCCCTTGCCAATAATATGCATACTACCGCAAACACCTTCCCGAGCAAGCTTGTCCATATTAGGTGTACTTGCAGCTTCAATTGGTGTCCTGCCTTTGAATCTCTTGACTGGTCTGTCGCCTGCGCCGTCAATTACAAGAAAGATTATCTTCTTCATTTTGGATAACTTGATTTGCTGCCAAGCTCCTGCTCAATTGCAAGCAGGCGGTTATATTTTGCCGTGCGCTCTGACCTTGCAGGTGCTCCAAATTTACTCTGCCCAGCTGCAAGACCAACTACAAGGTCAGCTATGAACGCATCTTCTGTCTCACCGCTTCGGTGAGAGACAACAACGCTCCATTCATTGTTAAATGAAAGCTTTGCAGCTTCAACTGCCTCGGTCACAGTTCCAATCTGATTAACCTTTAGCAATAGGCTGTTACATGCCTTTGCATGCATTGCTTGTTTTATCCTCCTTGTATTTGTGACAAGCAGGTCATCGCCGATTATCTGTATTTTCTTGCCAAGCTCCCTGGTCAACTCAACCCAGCCAACCCAGTCATCCTCTGCCATGCCATCTTCAATAGAGATTATGTCAAACTTCCTGCACAGAGCTTTGTAAAAATCAACAAGTTCTCCTGAGGAGAATTCTGAATTGTTTATAACATATTTACCATTTTTGTAAAACTCTGAAGCTGCACAGTCAAGAGCCAGCTTAATCTTTCTTTTGTATCCAGCCTCGCTGATTGCCTTTGTCATGAATTCAAGGCGCTCGTTAATTCTTTGGATAGGTGGAACAAAGCCACCTTCATCTCCAACTAATGTGCCAAGCACACCAAACTTTTTCTTAAGCAGGTTTTTCAATACATGGTAGGTCTCTGTACCCATCTGCAGTGCTTCTGAGAATGATTTTGCCTTTACAGGCATTAATGAATGTTCCTGAATATCATTATCTTGTCCTGCATGCTTCCCGCCATTGATGACATTCATCTGCGGCACAGGCATTAGGCCAGGTTTCCTTGCTGAAATATTTGAGATATGCTGATAGAGCGGAACACCAAGCACAGCTGAACCAAGCCTGCAGCATGCCATTGAAACAGCAAGTATTGCATTTGCACCAAGCAATGCCTTGTTTTCTGTGCCGTCAATCTCAATCATGGTGTTGTCAACCAGCTGCTGGTCTGTACAGTCTTCTCCAACAAGCTTTTTTGCAATAATCTTGTTAACATTATCCACGGCTTTCAGAACACCCTTGCCATTATATCTTTTGCCACCATCACGAAGCTCAATAGCTTCATGCATTCCAGTTGAAGCTCCGCTTGGAACAATTGCACTTGCTGAAAGCTTAGAAGTTGAAACTATAGCCGCCACAGTAGGGTTGCCCCTTGAATCCAGCACCTCTTTTGCAAATATTTTCCTTATACGACTATCTGCCATATGTAATAATTCAGAATAAGTCAAGATATTTAAATTTATCCAATGTACTCTAAGTCCTTAGCAAACGTTCTCTTGAGCTTGCGTAGTGCAGTTGCCTTTGAAACACCAGTCAGCTCCTCTGTCCTTCGCATCATATCTGTCTCAATCTGTTTAATCTCTTTCTCTATCTGCTTAAGGTTAAGACCAAGCTCAAGCTTCTGGTTAAGAATTCCAAGGATTTCCCTTGCACCTTTCACGCCAAGGTACATTGGATGGCCATAGGTTTCTGCAAGCATTGATATTGCATCAATCTTGTGCTTGTCAGCCAAACCAATCAACAATCCAGACACACCGACAATCGGGCCAACAACACCATATAGATGGTTGTTAAGCTGTGTTGACTTCATGTATTTTTTTATAATCTTCCTTGAATTGCCAGTACAGTACACAGTTGGCTTTTTTGGAGCACTTGGCAGGCCAATCCCGCCGATAGTGATTATCTCTTTGCTGTTAAGGTTGTGCACCAGCTTGAGAATCTCTTCAGAAAACTCATAACTGCTAACCTCATCAATTGGCTGCACATCTCCAGTTAATAACAAAAGGTCGTTTCTTCCATCGCCGAAACTCTTGTAATACAACTCAATAGATGGTAATTCAACCAGGTTTTTATCATTAACAAAAACAGAATGAGGCATTGTGTAAGAGCTAAGTCTAAAGAGCTTCTTTGCCTTAAGCTCATCTATAATAAAATCAACTGTAACCTTACCAACATTGCCTATACCTGGAAGTCCTTCAACAAGAACAGGATTCTGCAACTTTGGCAGCTGCTTCACTAGCTTCTCAACAGTCCATGTCATTATCTCCCTCGGTAAGAGTCCAGTATTTAAAAACTTTGTGTAAAATCAAATTAAGTTTTTCTTAATAAGGTCATCTTTTTTGACTTTTCTTCTATATTCTGCGTATTTATCTTCTGGGCTGTACTTTGGCGGTTTTGGTGTTACTGCCTTGCCACCGCACTCGCAGCTCTCGCTCATTGTATAATTATCGCACTTTGTGCACTTTAGAATGTGTTTCATTTCTCAATCCTTTCAAACTTAGCTGTGCCATTAGCTTTATCCATAAAAGATGTTGCTGCACCTATTGCATTGCTAAGGATTTTCTCTGCGGTTTTATAATCTTCAGAAGTAACTATCAAGTTATATGCGCCAGCGCCAAGATAAAATACCTTTATCAACTCTTTGTTCACTGCTTCAACCTGCTTCAAACATTTCTTGATAAGCTCAACGCCTGCTGGGTCATGGGTTTTTAGGAATAGCTTACCGCCAATCTGAACCTCAGGTGGCTTTATTCTCTGCTTTATTGTTTCATTAAGTGGCTTTATCAGCTCAGCTGGAAAGCCAAGCTCTTTCAATAAGTTATCATCCTTGACAGCTGCCTCAAAACACTCATAGAGGCTGTCATATACCTCAAAGACCTTGGCCTCGATACCCTCATACACAGATTTAAGATCTTTCTTGAGCTGCTTTGCAACAAATTCAAGAATTTTTTCTGCAAGCTGTTGTTGTTTAATCTCATTGACCTTATTCCTTTTCTGGCCTTCTGTCACTCTTCTCAGCGATAAGTCAATATGACCTCTCTCCTGATTTATCCTAAGCACCTTGCATACAATTACCTTGCCCTCTTTAACAAAATCCCTTATATTTCTGATTCTTCCAGGGCTTATTTCTGAGATATGGATAACACCGGTTTTAACATACTCCTCAATTTTAACAAAAACAGAATGAAACTGCACATTTGTTACAGTACACATCACCAGCTCCCCTTCATCAGGAAAACCTGTCTTTTTTCTTAGCATTCTTATTCAAGTACTTCAAGGATTCTTGCCCTTACCCTTGATTTACCCCCGCTAGGCTCGGCAATCACCTTGTCACACACAAGACACTTTATCTTGGTGCTAGTCTTTCCAAATATAATCTGCTCATTCTTGCACTTTGGGCATCTAACCTTGATAAATTTTGATGTTGGTTCTTTAATATCCATTATTCTCACCTTATACAAACTCCACGCGCTTTGCCCTTATACCTTGATTCTGCACATGAATCTTCTTACACACCTTACACTGGTACCTCAAATCTGTCTTCTTTGTTGTCTTAGCACCAGTCATCTTAAACTTTGTTATAGCTGGCTTTGAATATCTGCCAAGATTACCAAAACCCTTGGCTAAGCCGCGCTTCTTTGCCCTGTACTTGCTTCCCTTCTTCAGTGAGGAAGGGTTCTTTCTCTTGTTCTGGCTAACCTTGTGCTCTGTGTGCTATAAGAAAAGGGAAAATTAGGAGTATATAAAGGTTACTAAATTTGGTAAAAATTTAGAACCTCAGAAATATTTAATTTCTGTAGGTTTTTATTCCTCGGAACTAATCTCTTCTGCCCTGTCCTTATTAATGAGAACCTCTGCAATTTCCTCTGGCAGGCTAGCTACATCCTCCTCTTCAAATGGACCATACACCTCAAGCTCTTTGCCAAGGAACTTTGGAACAGCATGCAGGAATCTTACCATCTTTGTCTTCTGTTTCTGTTCCTTAGTCTCAAGCGGTTTATATTTATCACCAGGTGCCTTTGCCATCAACAGGCTCACTAACACATCCTGCCTATACTTGTCAAAGACCGCAACAAGCTCATTAAAAAGCTTCTGCTCTTCCTTGAGCATTGCAGCTGTATTAACAATGTTGCTCTTTGTTTTTGACTTTGTCAGAGCCATCATTATTATTTTTCTTTCTCGTATCTCATATAGTTTTGAGATAAGCCGCCTGATATTCTCTATCTGCCTCTCAGAATTTTCACTCTCGTCAGCAGAAAATGTTTCGAGCTTTGTCTTCTGCTCTCTAAGAATCTGGTTTTTCTCATTAAGATACTCCACAAGGTCCTGATAGAAAGTTCCTTCTAGCTGCTGTAGTTCGTCCCTATCTTTTTCCCTGCGCACCAGCTCAAACAAAACCTCATAGCTGATGTTAACCTTTTTTTCTTCTACATCCCCCATAAAACAAAGAAAACAAATTCTATATTTAAAGTTTTAGGTAAAGATTTATATAAAAAGTTTCTATTCCCTGCAGCATGTCAGAACTCGTGTTTAATGATTTACGTTTTTCCGACGAGAAAGAAGAGATTAAGGTATATTTCTATAATCTATATCATTTTAAAATTCCAAAGTCAGAGCTTGAAAAGATTGCAAAATTCAAGGTAAAGGATAACAGTATTGAGTTTGACTGTCCTGAGAAACGAGCCAGGCTGCGCTTTAACAAGCTGCTGGACATTGGATTCAATGATTTAAAGTGTGTACTCTCAGGCAACAAGGCCATATATATACATAAGGGCTCAGGAATCCCACTGCGCGGGTTGCAAAGCTTTGGCCTGGTTGACAGGAATACTAACCTGATAGAGGTAAAGCCATTGACTGGCTGCAACTTTGACTGCATCTTCTGCTCTGTTGACGAGGGTAAGTCAAGCAAAAAGGTTGTGGATTTTGTTGTTGAAAATGATTTTCTTGTCCAGGAATTCAAAAAGATAGTAAAATTCAAAGGATGCGATGAGATTGAAGCTAACATCAACCCGCAAGGTGAGCCATTATTATATGCTCCGCTTGCTGAATTAATCAAGGACCTTGCCTCAATCAAGGAAGTAAAAGAAATATCAATTGACACCAATGGGCTGTTGCTCAGCAAACAAATGGTTGACAAGCTTGCAAAAGCTGGACTGACACAAATCTGCTTTTCATTAAATGCGCTTGATGCGAATGTTGCAAACAAGCTTGCAGGAACAAACTTTGACGTAGATAAGGTCATAGAGGTAATTAAGTATATTCCAGAAAAATGCAAGCTGAACATCGCGCCAATCTATGTCCCTGGTATAAATGACTCTGAGATAGAAAAGATAATAGGGCTGTACAAGCAGTTAAAGCAGAAATATAGGGATAATGTCAAGCTTGGAATACAGAACCTGCTTAATTATAAACATGGTAGAAATCCTGTTAAAGCGCTTTCAATGGACAAATTCTTCTCAAAGCTAAAAGAGTGGGAGAAAAAATATGGTGTAAAACTGATTATGACAAAAGAGGATTATAATATAATAGAAACAAAGAAGTCACCACGTGTTTTCAAAAAAGGGGATGTTGTTAAAGCAAGGATAGTGGCTCCTGCAAGGATGCCAGGTGAATGTATAGCAACAGCAAAAGACCATTCTATCCTCGTCAAAACCTGTAAAAAAGATAAGGGCGAAGTAAGGCTCAGAATTCTAAGGACAAAGCACAGCATATACTCAGCTGTAACTGCTTAATTTTTTTAAGAAAAAAGAAAAAAAAAGAAAAAAAATTTAGGTTTTAGCCAGCTGTTGGAACGCCAATGACAACATCTGTCAATGATGTACCAGTCACTTCTAATTCCTTGCCTGCAAAGTAGTCGCTGTAGTCGCCATAGTTAGCAACAACCTGTGATGCTAGCCTAGTGTCTTTTGGATTAAATCCATAGATAAGCATTGCAACCTTACCAGCTGCCATACCATCTGAACTGTCAAGCAACTTAATAATTGCTTTTCCAGCTTCAACACCTGCTGCACAATCAGGCCATGTCTGTGCTATTCCACTAATTACACTTGCAACACTGTTAGCGCATGGTCCGCCAACAACGATTAGGTTCTGACCCTTGGCATTTGTTACCTCGGTATCAAGAACGCTTGCTGTGCTTGGAATTGGCACTATGGTCTGTGTTGTAATGACACCTTCGTCGGATGTTGTTGTTGATGTGGTTCCAGCTTCAACATACACCAGTGCCTCAACCTGACCTGCTGGCATGCCGTATGTAAATGTGTCAGCTGAGTTAGCGCCTGTTGGGCTCTCAATCTCAATCAACACACCAAATGCGGTCATACACTGCTGTTTTGTGTCATCTATATTCTCTAATGTATAGAAATTACAGAAGTCATTATCAGCAAGTGCACTCCAAGGTCCGCCGGATGCAACAGCTGCCAGGTCAACAATGTTGGTGCCTGCATCTGAAATCTCAACAGCAAATGTCTCTGCGCTGCTAGTGGTTGAACCCAATGTATTGTTTACAATACCATTCTCGTCAAACTCAGTTGCCGGGATAGTAAAGCTTACATTAAGGTTGACCCCGTTCAAAGCATCTGTTGCCTTCTCTGTTGCTATTTCAACAATTGATCCACCCATGAGAACAATAACTGATTTCTCGGTTGTGTCAACTGTTCCGTCGCCGTCTAGGTCTACCTCGATGTTCCCGGTACCTTCAGTAACTTTAAACCCATAAGCTTTTCCGCCTAGGATTAGGTCGCCTTCCTTGCTGGTGTCATCATAGGTTGCCTTGATTGTCGAACCTGACAATGTAGTAAACTGCAGTTCATTGTCGCTTGTGTCATAGCTATCATACTGTAGTGCATATGTAACACCAGTTGTGGTGTTCTTGCTTGACACAATAAAGTAGTCGTTCTTAGCGATGGGATAGGCGCCAGAGGCATCTTCCATCCAGTGTAGAACTTCGTCAGTTGCTTTGTCTCGGCCAATAATCATGGCGTCAGCAGTGTTGTCAACTAATGGCAAGTTGGTAAATGTATCGCCGTTTACGTTTGTAAACTCAATTGAATACCTCTTGTCACCAGATGGTTTAATAATAAAGTCATGCCTCTCAACAGGTGCAAGTCCTTTATATGTAATGTCCCAACCATCGTGCAACATACCTAGTCTGCCATTGTCGTCATCCATGTACTCCCTTACACCATGGTCTGGTTCAACCATAATGTCTGAGTCTCCGCCTGACATTGGGTCTGCTTCGAGCCTGTACTTGATGTCTGTCAAGGTGAACTCGTCTGAGCTATTTGTCAACTTAACATAGACATATCCTGTTGTGATAGTCTCGTCGTTAACCTCAGTTGCACCTGCTGTATCAAACCTGGTATCAGTGGTATCTTGGTCTCTCCACTTGATTTTGTTAGCTCCTAGATAGAACTCAACAATATCACCAACACCTTCTTCTCCAGCTTCGTTCTCCAGAATCTCTCTGACACCAACGGTTGTTCCGTCTGATAAGACAGTTGTCTCGCCTTCACTAAGTTGTTCAGTTGTTTCTCCATTGATTCTGAACTTAACCTTTAGTGATGAGGTGATGACAATTACATCGACGTCATACTCTGTGTCACCAATTGTAACGGTTGTTGACTCTCCTTCTTCCATCACGCCTTTCCAGTCGCCACCTAGCAAGGTTATCGCATAGTCATTATTGTTTTTGACTAAAACGCTTGAGAAAGTGTAGGTTTTGCCAAGCATGCTTATCTCCCTATCCTCAAAATCGTCGAGATGGTTGTTTGAGTCCTGGTCAGACTTAACACCTTCTGCAAACTCGATCTCATACTCGAACATCACAGTGTCATCTGTGAAGAACAAGTAATCGCCAACATCCTCTGCATCATTCTGGGCCCACTTGACCTTTCCTGATGATATATAGTTGGTTACATCAGAAGACTCGTTTGCTGAATCTCCATCTGTTTCGTTTGTCTCAAACCTCATATACTGCTTATAGGCTGTTGAGCCTTTGCTGTTGGTAACCTTGCCGCCTTTTAGAGCGTCTAGATTACTGGCTGTGAAAACTTCTTTCACGTCACCAAGCCTTTCGTTTATCTCCAGAATATCTCCAGATGCTGAAAACTTGGCAGTGTCTCCGGTTACGGTTACTACTCCTCCACCTGTGGATACTTCGCTCTTAACCACAGCAGCAGCTTGTACAGCAGCTGTAATAGCGTTTGCTCCTAGAACGTCCTCGGCGTCAGCTAGTTTACCAAACACAAATTTTCCACTAAATGTACCATCGTCATTGATAAACAATGGTTTTGGAAAATCTGTGAGGTCTGCTGCCATCGCACCAAACAAAGTAGTTGCCACCATTGTAGCTCCTACTCCAAGAGCTGCTATCTTCTTAATAGCTTTTCTTACTCTCATATTTTCTACACCTCCGTGTCTTTTCGGCTATCTTGTAGGGTTTTATACCTTCCCTATCTTCCACGTCGATACTATATCCTCTTTCGAGGGTGTTCTGTCGTCTATTGTTATCGATTTATGTATCCCGTTGTATGTAAGTACTGGTTTATAAAGCTTTCGTAATAACCTGGTCTAATTTAAACCACATATTTGGGTATAGGGGCTGAGATGCCAGAATTATACATTTCGGGGTGATTGTTACTCAAAAATAAGAACATATAGAACATATACCTCGATTTATAAAGGGGGTATTTTCATTTATAAAGGGTCTTATAAAGGCAAAACCTGAATTTTGTAATTGGAGTTCAAGTTGGGGCTTTATTCCGCAATAAAGGTTTAGCACCCTTATCATCCCAGGTTGGTTTCCTCGTTATGCTCGTCAAGCCAACGAAAAAAAGATGCGGGGAGGATGGTCCCCACATAAGGGTTTAGCACCCTTATCATCCTGTCATGGGTTTCGCTGCGCTCAAGCCCATTAGTAGGGGTTAGCGAAGCCAGAGTGGACTTTACGAATGTAAAATATGCGGGGAGAATGGTTCCCACGTCGGAACCTTAGGTTCCGACACCTCCAAGTGGGTTTCGCTTCGCTCAAGCCCACTAGTGTGGCTTTATGCCGCACAACTTTTGGTGCAGCTTTTACGAATGTAAAATATGCGGGGAGAATGGTTCCCACGTCGGGGCTTCACCCCGACACCCTGTATTGTGGTATTGCGCTACGCTTAATACCACTCAGAGTGAAGTTTACGAATGTAAAATATGCGGGGAGGAGGATTTGAACCCCCGTAGGCACTAAGCCAACAGGTGTCTTCCAATCATAGCCATAGGCTCATTACACCTGTGGTCGGATTGACCTAAGCCTGTCCCGTTTGGCCGCTCCGGCATCCCCGCGTGAACGTCAGTGAGCAAGGGGAGGCCAGTAACTTTGTTACTCAGCATCCCCGCGTGAACGTCAGTGAGCAAGAGGAGGCCAGTAATCTTTGATTACTAAGCATCCCCGCAGTAAGTGTTGGTGAACAAGGGGAAGCTAGTAATTTTTGATTACTTTGCATCCCCGCATTTTGGGATATCTCAAGAGGTTAAGCTAAATTATAAAAATGTTTTGATAAAAACAAGGTAGAAATGAAGATAAATACCCTTAATGTCTTTTCCTCAGCTTTGCTGTCTTGCCAAAACCACATGAGCTGCATACCTTTTGTCTGGCATGATAGGTTCTCCTGCCACAGCGTCGGCATATTATGTGGGTCTTTTTGCCGCTCTTTTTACCCATAGAAGGAGTTCCTTTTGTCATTTTGATCTAAGTCTATGCTGGAGAAATCAGTATGATTGTGTCGCCTCTAAGGAATACAACACCTAGCTTTCGCTTCACTTCTCCGCTTTCCATCTCCTCTGCATTCTCAAGTACAACATTTATATGAATATCAAATGCCTTGAGTGAACCCACGAACTGCTTTCCGTTTTTCAGTTCAACAATTACCCTATTGTCTCTTGCCCTGTTAAGAGCGTCTAAAGGTCTTGAAGCTTCAACCATTTTAAATATCACCCTCCTGTTTACCTCTTGGAATATTTATTTATATATAAACTTTGCGATAACGAAAGATATTTAAACAAAGTGCTATTGCTCGATACATATGGCAATCACACAGGCAAAATCAAAAAGAAGCGAAACAGGAAGCAGGTATAGGACTTATAGAAAAAAGAAACAGCATGAGCTTGGAAGGCAGCCTGCATTCACAAAAATCGCAGAGAATAGAGTAAGGAAGATTAGGACAATTGGCAATAATTCTAAACTTAAGGTGCTTAATGCAGACACTGCAAATGTTTATGACAAGAAAACAAAGAAATCTAAGAAGGTCAAGATTAAGCAGGTTATTGAGAGCGCAGCTAACCGCAATTATGTAAGGCGAAACATCATGACAAAAGGCACAGTGATTGAAACAGATGCTGGCAACGCAAGAATCACCTCAAGGCCAGGTCAGGATGGTGTTCTAAACGCAGTTCTTATCGAAGGAGCTGCTCCAAAAGCAGCCAAGAAGTAATTCTTCACTTAAAAGTGACAAATAATAGAAAGGTTTATATATTAGTTTATCATTTATTACCCATAAGATGTCAGATTTAGAGCAACGGTTACAAGGGTTGGAAAATCTTAAAGAGCCACTACTTGAAGCTCTCGATAAAGACAGAATAAACTTTGCAGATAGGAGTAACTGGAGCCTATTGCCAAAGACACGTGGCGGACAGAGTCTAAGTAATGCTCCCCGTTCATGGAAATATGCCTGGAGCGATAAACTAATCAATTACTTTGATGAGATTGGTGCATCATTTGATTCTAGTTTCAAAAGGGGCCTTTATGGCAAGTTAAACAAGGATGTTATGAAAAAGCCAGTATATGGTGTCATTAGCTATCCAAATGTTCCTGCTGATATTTACCAAAGATTAACTGATTGGGAAAAGCTCTGCTTTGTTGCAGGCACTTATAAGAAAGGAGGCATACGTAGTCTGGAGGACAAGCCTTTTGATGAGATTGTAAAAGACATCATAAAAACAGGAATGGATTATCTCCATGCTACACATGCTGTCAAAAAAGCAATGGGTGCCTATGAAACTATTCTAAAGGTTCCAGGTTCACAGCACTATCGCAAGAAAGCGCAAGCTGCAAAGAAACTAAGTAAAGATGAGCAGTTAGCACAAGAGTTCAGCACATTACTGCAAAAAGAAAACACAGATCCAAGCTACGATAACCAGGAGCGCGCTGGAATATTTCTTGATGGGTGTACTGAAAAGCAAAAGGCATTTCTTCAAAAGAAATTTGGGGCAGATACTCTTGGCGGATATGCCAAGCAAGAACAACTAAATCTTTTTGATAATTAGGATGACACAAGACACTTCCTCAAAAGCAACCTTATGTGAAAGACTAGATGTAATCCCATACGGGGGAAAGGGAAAGTTAATCAATGTTCTTCTGATTCCATATGCAAATGGATATGATATTTGGGACTATATTGGGAAAAATGTTATGCCCAGCATTACGCGCAAATCAGGCAAAGAATTAAGTGACCACCTGGCAAAATATGTGAATGAACAGGGAATAGATGTTGAAGGGCAAGAGGAATTTGCAAAAAAGATTTATTATGCATTCAATGCCAGGCCAGGACATGCCAAAATAACTGACCCGCTTGTCACAATAATCAATGGTCAGGCTGTTGGTGACTACATTGACAAGAAGATATGGCAGCAATTAACCAAATGGGAGGCTCTGTATTTTCTGGCAGGCATTTACCATGCCAAAACAGCAGTGCATTACAAAGATCAGTTCCTGAGGAAGAATCTGAAGGCATGGAGTGTGAAAAAGACAATTGCATGGACCATGTTGAAGGGTGTTGAAAAGCTCAACAAGTATGGCAAGGATTCAGGGAATGAAAAGAGCCTTGGCAAGGCACTTCCCCACAGAGCTGAAATTGAGCAAGCTTGCAAGGATATTGTGTACCCGCAGCAGGAAATAGTTGACATAAATAAATACAAGAAGCGCAGGGACCAAATAGCCCCCCACAAACGACCATCAAGCAGGCAACCAATACAAGACTCGCAGCCAAGCTTGTTCCAAGATTCAGCTAATCCGAAATAATTCCGAGTTAGTATATGCTGCTCGAATTTTCTCCGATTTTTCCACAAATGTTTTATACAATGCCGTATTTCCATGTCTATAGAAGGGGGAATGGTTATAATAATTATTAACTTACACTTGAGGTATGGTAATGAAAACAACTGAATCTACAATTGTTGAATTGCCCACATTATTTGTTCCTGGAATGACAGAAGTTGAGGGCAAGGGATTAGATGAGATTGAAGAGATGAATCTTCTCTCATACAATTATGCAAACTCTTCAGCAATCTCAACAATTGATAATTATGTACTCACACCTTTTGCTAATTCTTTCAAGCAAGGAGCAATCACAAAGGTTATGAATGAACATAATGTTAATGATGAGGGGGTTTACAAAGGTTGGTCACAAGTTTCTGAGATTATTGAGGATAAAAAACTGGTTGCTGATGCAGGTTCTCAGACAAGCACTGGCTGGGATGCTGTCATAGCAGGATTAAAGGACATTCTGGATAATGTGGTTTCAGATAACATGGATAAAATTCATCAGGATGGTGTTAGAAAGATTGTAAATGAAACTTATATCTCGGTTGATTACATTAAGCTAGTATTTGACAGACTCATCAAGGAGAAATCAAGCAAAGGCAATAAAGTAAATTTTACTATTTATGATCCTAAATCAGACCCAAAAAAACCTAAGACATTCAAACTTGCTGAAGATGTTACAAGCATGGCTGTCCATCTTGATGACAAAGTTATGAGAGAGATAAACCCAAAAAATGCATATGAATATGTGAAAGGAGAGAAACTTAAGTCAGAGTTAAATAAATTCCTAAGAAGTTTTGAGAAATGGGCTATGTCAATCTATGGAATCAAAACAGAGGGTCTTGAACAGAGTCAACCAAAGCCAGTTACCATGAGTGACAGCTCAAGAGCCACATACCTCTTCTTTCCAAAGAGTGAAAGACCAAAAGCAAAGAATGTTTATCTGGCACTTGCAGCATATGACCCTGAAAAGGTTGAAGTGATTCCAAAAACAGGTGACCTACAGGTGATTACTGAACACGCCTTTAACAAAGATGTTAACAAAGATGGATACACAAAACCATATTATGGTTCAACTATAAGTGTTAGTACTAAAGGAACAGATAAGAAGGGAACCATAACAATACACAGGGAAATGAAAAATGGTGATGTGAGCCAGGCAACATACAAGGTTATCAATAATGAAGGCAAAGTGTATGTATCAGCAAGGGACATTATTGGCGTTATTGAGGAATTGTCAAATAAGAATGGAAAGGTTCCAAAAACAAATATAAAAATAGACTTTTTCCCAGCAAAGCCCTTATATCTAAGAAATTAGTTACTTGAATATCATTTCTTTTTCAGCTTTTGTCAGCAGCTTGTGCTGTCCTGGTTTAAGATTGCCAAGTTGCAGGCTGCCAACTCTTGTGCGCTCCAGAGATTTAACATTGTAGCCAAGCGCTTCCATCATCCTTCGAATGATGCGATTCTTTCCCTCGTGGATTGTTATCTCAAGAATATTATCTTTTAATTTTTTTGCTTTTGCAGGGCTTGTCTTGCCATCTTCCAGTACAATTCCCTGCTCAATCTTCTTGATTGAGCTTTCATGCATTGGCTTGTACACCTCAACAACATATGTTTTCTTTATCTCATATCTTGGATGCATGATGCTGTTTGCAAAGTCACCATCGTTTGTGAGCAGCAGCAAGCCAGAAGTGTTTAAGTCCAGCCTTCCAACTGGAAAAACCCTTTCCTTTATACTGATGTATTCCATAACAGTCTTAGAGTGAGTATCATGCAGGGCAGTTACACAACCTGTTGGCTTGTTAAAGATAAGATAAATCTTCTCATCCTTGTTAATCAGCTCGTTGTCAACATAGATTTTGTCATTTTCTGTTGCCTTGTCACCAATAGTTATTGTTTTTTCATTTACCTTGACCCTGCCTGCTTTAATCAGTTCCTCTCCCTTTCTCCTGGAACAGTATCCATAGTTGCTCAATAGTTTTTGTACGCGGTGCATAACAAAAGAAATATTAGGGGGATATAAAATACTAACTGTTATGGTGAATAAAATATCAAGAATCTACGCTAGACTGCTCAGGGCTTATGGAAAGCAGCACTGGTGGCCTGTCACTGGTGCTAATCCTGAACTTGAGATATGTGTTGGGGCAATCCTGACCCAGAACACTAACTGGAAAAATGTTGAGAAGGCTATTGCAAACCTGAGAAAAGCAAAGCTGATTGATGCAAAGAAGCTTGTAGATGTCAAAGAGAAAAAGCTAGCCCTGCTCATCAGGTCAAGCGGTTACTATAACCAGAAAGCAAAGAAACTCAAGGAGTTTGCACGCTTTGTCATCGAACATGGTGGATTAAAGAAGCTGTTTGCAAAACCAGAGCTGAGAGAGCTGCTGCTGTCTGTCAAGGGCATTGGACCTGAGACAGCTGACTCAATGATTTTGTATGCTGCTAACAAGCCAGTGTTTGTCATCGATGCTTACACAAGGAGAATATTCTCGCGCTTAGGCCCGTGCAGCAGAAACTTAACATACCATGAGCTACAGGATTTGTTCCACAGCAAGCTAAAAAAAGATGTAAAGCTGTTCAATGAGTACCATGCCCTGATTGTCATGCACGGAAAAGATATCTGCAAGACAAAGCCGCAGTGTGAAAAGTGTGTGTTAAAGAAACAATGCCCTAAGCTTTCCTTGCAGTGACCACCCAGTCACCTGCCATCATGTGTGATAATGGTGGACTTGGCCAAAGCTTTTTCTTGCTAGTTATTTTTAACCCAGCATCCTTTAAATCCTGCTCAAACTGCTCAAAGGAAACTTTGTACTCCTGGTCTCTGAATGCTGTAAGCTGCATCTCATTATACAAAGCCCACCTCAAAGTTGGATTAATTTCCTGTTCTATGCTGATATCATGAATTCTTCTCGCATAGAATTCATTTCCAGATGCAATTTGCTCCTGTAGATTTGAGAATAGAGATACAAACTTTTCATAAAACACAAAAAGCGCATTGCTAGCAGCTTGATTCTTTGCATTTTTCAGGAAATCAACTTTTTTATCATCTGGTCTATCTTCAATGTGGTGGTATGCTGATGTCATCACAAGAATATCATGCTCCAATCCAGTGTTAAAGGTAACAGCATCTTCATTATACAATGCATGTGGCTTTCCCCTAGGCCAGTGCTGTGCAGCATACCTAAGGAATTCTTTATTAGTATCAATGCCTGAAACAAAGATATCAAGGTTGCCACCATAATCAGGTCTGTACAGCCATTTTCTCTCGAAATTTGCAGTGCCAATGCACATATCAAGAATCCTTGCAGCTGGCTTTTCCACCAACTCCTGGAGTACCTTGTCAGCCACAGCTTTAAAGTTCCTCTGCTCAATCATTGCAGAGATGTACTCTTCATAAACCTCTGGACTGGTTGAATAAATATCAGGCGGGTTTGGCATGTTGTTATCAGGGAGTAGTTAGTATTATTTAAATCTTTCCATGGATAACCTTTAAATAAATCAACATCAAACTTAAAACCAAATGAACCTTATCCTAATAATTGCAGTTGTTGCCGGCATTTTCATATTCTTTGTTGCGCTTGGATTTATCCTTAAGATGCTCAAGAAACTGCTGAGCCTTGTGTTCATTATCCTGATAATTACAGCAGTGTTCATAGGCTACTCAGCCCACAAGGATATCAAGGGCTTTGTCAATGACTTTAATGAATCCTCCAATGTCTTTCTGATGATGGATGAAGACACTCTTGAGGCTGGGTTTATTGGGTTTAAGGATGTTGAATTCTTTGGTGGGGATTTGATTGAGAAGCACCAGAGGTACATAAACAGGGAGAAGCAGGAGGATATTTTAGAAGATAATTACAAGGTTTTTTTCATTGACATAGTTGCGCTTGAAGAGGAGGATAACTTTGATTTAATCCTGCAGGAGAGGGATATTGAGAAGAAATCAGCCATGTTCTCTGAGATAGTTGCAGAAAAATTGGATAATGACATCATGTTCTTTTTCAGGGAGTACAAAAAGGATAATATTGAGGTCTATCCAAAGACTGCCATCTTCAAATTCATAGATGTTATTCCATTTTCCTGGCTCAAGAAGAATGTTGAGAAGATTAAGATTAAAGCAGGGCAGGAAATCAAAAATTATATAAACAATAAAACTCAGGAAGCTCTTGAGTAAAAAAAGAGGTGTTCAAATGGGATTCTTTGGCAAGATATTTGGTAGGAGGGGTTCTCCTGGTGATTTTGATTTTGACAGTCAGCCAGACTTTGGAAAAAATGGTGGACTTTCTGGGCCAGACAGGAATCTAGGATTGCCCAAGAGTAATGATCCATTTGATGCAACAGAACAAAACCCAGATACTCAAGCCAATGCATTTCTCAAGGACAGCGCAGAATTTGATAAGCCAATCGAACTTGAGCGGCCAGCTGCTCAACAGCAACAACCACAGCAGGGTTTTAATCCAAGCCAACCATTTAAAGTTGCGCCAGAGAAGACGCAGGACTTTGACTTTAGGGTAAGCAAGGATTTTGAGATTATATCCACTAAACTGGATGCACTTAGGTCTGCTCTTGACAGCATGAACCAACGCCTTATGAATGTTGAAGAGATGGTAAGACATGGCCAAGAAAAAAGAAGGACATGGTAAGAAATTCTCTGTATTTATCCTTATTCCAATTCTTGTAGTTCTGCTTGACCAGTTAGTCAAGTTTATTATCAGAAGATATTTCCAATACACAAAAAACTATGGTGCTGGCTTTGGTATACTACAGGGCCAGAGATGGCCCCTTATTGCTGTGGCTGTTATTGTGATTGGAATCATATTCTATTATTACCGCACCATACCAGAAAAAGGTCTGGCCCCTTGGTCAGTTGCACTTGTGCTTGGAGGTATCATCGGAAACCTGATTGACAGGTTAGTGTTTGGTTATGTCACTGACTTTATCAGGATATGGATTTGGCCATCATTCAACATAGCAGATGCAGCATCAACTATTGGGGTTATTGGTCTGATAATCTATATGTTAAAAAAGAAATAAAAAAATTAGTGCTTATCCTTCATATCCTTCTCTGCTTTTTCCATGGCTTCTGCTTCTCTCTCCCACTCCTCAATCCTGTCATCAGCGCTAGGATAGTCACCCATCTCATCTTTGTACTTACCAATCATTGCTGTCGAGAACACAAATCCAATTGCAGCTATAAGGGCATTTAGATGTACCCAGCGTGATGTTAACTTCAAGAGCAGGTATGCCATGTTCAGTAGGATAATAACAAAAAAGATTGCTGAAGTTACCCAGCCCGCATTCTTCCTAAATCCAACAAGGAACAATGAAACTAATGCAATTATCAACAGCACCAAGATGACAAAAAATTCCTTCAGAAATGATGGATATCCAAACCTAAAAACATATCTCAACAATGCTGCAAAGCTAATTATTATCCATATTAGAAGCACAAAATAACTTGTTTTTCCCATTTCATAACACCCCTCTAAGTTATAGAAATTCCTAAGTATAATTGATATTTAAACATTTCTATTCTGGAGTAGTAATGCTAGAATTCCTCAAACTCATCGAGCTTGTCAAGATATCCCTTATTTCTCAGGAAGGTTATCTGGCTCTTCCTATACTTAAATATGATGTCTCCTTTTCCATCACCGCCAAGCCCCCATGGCTCAACAAGTACAAGGTCACCTTCCCTGACCCAGAGCCTTCTCTTCATCCTGCCAGGTATCCTGCAAATTCTGGTCTTGCCATCCAGACATCGAACCTTGCTTCTGCTTCCGCCAACACGCTGCTCAAGAATTCCAAAAGACTGAGTTCCACGAGGCAGCTTCACCCTTCTAATTTCTTCTGCAATCTGTGCTTCTTTTTCTGCCTGCTGTTTTTTAAGACTCATGTAATTAAGCGGAGAATGAAGTTTTTATTTAAAAGTTTCTATTAGGTTTTTTCTGAACCGCTAAAAAAGCGGATTATTCTCGGTAAACTCTCATTTTAGAAGGGGAGTTTCATGGTGCCTAAAGGCAGCTGCTTATCTTTCTAAACCATCCTGATTTCCTTTGACTGAGTATTTCCTAGAAAACCCTGGTTAAGTCTCACTTTTAGGGCACATAATATCATAAAAATCTATACCAGCTTTGATTTCCTAGCTATTACCCTTGTTTTTGGCTTAAACCACTGTTTTTTCCTTGTCACCCTCTCTTTTCCTCTATCACCAATTACTTTTGTGAGAGTTGTACTTAGATTAGGGCAAAAAATAGAAAATTATTTATAGTATCTCACCATTGGGTTAAACTATGGAGTTTGACATAAAAAAGAAGAACCCTACCATTATCGAGGGTTTTCCTGGTTTTGGTCTTGTAGGTACAATAACAACTGAGTTCTTAATCGAGCATCTTGACACAAAACCAATAGGAAGTATCTGGTTTGACAAGCTACCAGCAACAATAGCTATCCATAATGGCAAAATAATCAAGCCAATTGGCATCCATTATAACGAGAAATTCAACCTAATCCTTATACATGGCTTACTAGCTACACCTGGTTTAGAGTGGAAAATTGCAGAGAAAATCATGGATATTGCCCAGCAAATGAATGCTAAGGAGATCATAAGCTTAGAGGGTGTTGGCTCAACTACCCTCGGAGAGTCAAAGGTTTATTTTTACTCTAATAACCATGAAAAAGGTGAAAAATTAGATTCCCTCGGTTTTAATAGGCTGAATGAGGGGGTTGTGATAGGAGTGAGCTCTGCCCTGCTTTTAAAGTGTAAGAGGAAGATGTCGTGCCTGTTTGCTGAAACAGCATCACAGCTTCCTGATGCAAAAGCAGCTGCAAAGCTCATAGGGGCATTAGACCGCTATCTTGGTCTAAATGTCGACTATAAACCACTTCTAAAACAGGCTAAGGAGTTTGAGAAAAAGCTCAAGGGTATCCTCGAGCAGAGCTCAGAAGCCCAGAAAGTCAGGGATAAGAAGATTCTTAGTTATGTCGGCTAGACATTTTTGCCGCATACAGGACATGTTTTCTCATCGGCAATAACCTCAAAACCACAACCAGGACATACCTTCATCTTAAAATTAGTTTTTCGTAAAGATTCTGGAATAATCGACGCAGCGTCAGTTGTTTCTTTGGGTTGTTCTGTTTTTTGTTCAGGCTGCTGGGTTTCTTGTGCAGGCTGCTGAAACTGCCTTGCTTTGGCAAGAAATCCTGAAGCTGGCTGTTGCTTGGGCTCTTCTGGCTTGAGCTCAGGATGTTCCTCTAATCTAACTGATTTTTCCTCGTGAAACTGGATAGGTTCCTCTCTAAGTGGAGCAGGAACATCTCCTTCTTTAACAGGCGCATCCTTATCTGGTTTTCCCAGTGTTTTGTGCTTTTTTTTGATTAGCATAATCATTGAAATAATCACAATTACGAGAATAATTGCCACCACAATCAAGCCAATAATCACGTCCTCTTTCACAATATCATCTGCGGCAAATACGGAAACTATTGAAAATAGCAGAAGTAGCAGTACAACTGCAGAAACACCTCTTTTTTTGCTCATGCTCAGGTTTATTGATCTGGGGTTATTTATAGTTTTCCATTGCCTTTTTCTCATCCCTATTTTTGATGGTTTTTCCGCACAAGTGATTGTTGTCGGGATTATTTCATAAATACCCTGCAAAACCCCCTAAATTCAGCTCAAATGCAATATCTGGATTCATGAAGGCCCCTTCTACAGCAAAGCATTCTCAAACTATTTGTTCGGGATAATGCCAGAATAAAGCCCTTTTGTCGGAATCATTCCAAATAGTCGGCATGATTCCATAATCTACCTGTTCAGTGCCATACCCCTTATTCGGAATTATCCAGAATTTCTCATAAACTCCCCTGCTAAAAGCAAAAAAGCACAAAATGCGCTTTTTTTAGGGGTAGCTAAGGGCAGTTTTCCTGAGAAAGTGCTTTATTTTCGCTTTATTTGGCTCTGAGGCCTAAATTTTAAGCAGTGATTAAATATTTTAGACGAAATCTATCAGTAGCTGTACCTCGATAAATCTATAAAAGTATTGACTAGTGTCGGCATAATGGAAAAATTTAAATACTTGCTAGGTCTTGAAACATTGTATGGCACAACGAAAAATTATTTTGATAAATGAAGAACCAAGCATAGATGCTAACTCTGAGGAGATGGCTAAAGTTGTTATCAACAGGCTTGGCCTGATGCCAAGGAAAAAAGGAAGCACAGAACACATGAACAAGGTATTGGTTGAACTCTATGAAAGGGCAAAAAAAGCTGCCAGAGAAAAAAAACCAACAATGGCCTTGATGACAGTCGAGGAAATGGGGCATTTTGCAGGTATCACAAGGCAAACTATGTATGACTATGTTCGCAGATGGATTGAGCTTGACCTAATTGTGAAGACAAGCTATATTGCCCAAAATGAGAAAGTTATCATTGGCTATAAACTCAATGGAAACACCCTTGAAAATGCCTTTGAAAAAGCTAGAACACGTATCAATAACAACCTTGATTTGACACTCAAAATCATCAGAGAACTGCAGAAAACCATAAAAAACGAGAAAATAAGGCGGTCCCAGAGAAAAGGAGGCGTAAAAAGCGAGAAAATGACAAAAAAAGAAGGAAATAAGCCAGAAACACCGGGTGGAGAAGAGACAGGAGAACAACCAGACGATGAATAATTGATTAAATAATTTAATTTTTTATCGTAATTTATAAGCAGATAACACATAAAAATTCTAAGTTATGCCTAAATCTTTTAAGCGTATTTTTGATGGTTTTTTATTTTTTGCAAAAGATTAAGTTGTTATTTTAACGACTTTTGATTGTATTATGTATTAATTCGGCATAGTTTAATAATTAAAGTATATTGCAATAATCCGTAGATTATCCAGATATTAATCTGTATAGTAGATTAATAAATTCGGGATTGTACCTAAAAAACATATTTTAAAGCAACATATGACATTAACCTCACCAAAAGTGAGGGTTTAGAGGGGGGAAGCAGCAGCAAAAGGTGTTTGTAAGCCATTGTAATTATTTTCAATACAAAGAAGACAAAGTCTTCTTGTTCCAAAAATTTTCCAAATTTTTGTTATTGTAAATAATAAAATTTAATAATAAATTAGCTTTTCAGGGTATTATGAAAGAAATTCAAGACAAAGTGAGGGAATTTGTAAGAAAGCATGACTTAGATACCTCGAGTGAGGTAAGGATGCTAGACCTGGCCAGTGAGGTAGGAGAACTAGCAAAAGAACTGCTTAAGACGACAAATTACGGCAAAAGTGAGGATAAGGCCAAATTATCAGCTGATGAACTAGGTGATGTACTGTTCTCACTCATATGCCTGGCAAACACGCAGGAGATTGACCTGGGTGAGGCTTTAGAGAAGACCCTCTCTAAGTATGAGAAAAGGATTAAGCATAAAAATAACCCTTCCTCGTAAAGTTAAAGAAAAAGTGAGGGTATTTATAAAACCCCTAAACAAACTGCTTTGCCTCGGTCT
Source organism: Candidatus Aminicenantota bacterium (assembly GCA_017610325.1). Taxonomy (GTDB): domain Archaea; phylum Nanobdellota; class Nanobdellia; order Woesearchaeales; family JAFCCF01; genus JAFCCF01. The sequence continues at coordinate 28,997 of JAFCCF010000017.1, forward strand.
CACTGACACCAAGGAGGTTCTCTGTTGCCTGAAGATGTCTGAATTCTGGGTCTATTGACAGTGCAATCCTATCTTCTTTGTAGCGCCTCTCAACAGGAACTCCTTTTGTGATAAGGTTATTGATATAGTTCCTTACAAGAATCTCGCTCATATCAAGCTTAGCTGCAATATCAGAATAACTCAAAAGTGACCCTTCATTTGTGTAGAGCGCCATGAATACTTCCTTCTCACTGTCTGTGAGCTGAATTTTAGGCACTTGTTTTGCGCCATTTTTCTGGTGCTCCATGAACATCTGTATCTCGTCAACTCTCTGTGTGAGCTTATCCATCTTTGCATCTAGCTCGCAAAGGAACTCATAATTGTTCTGAATCTCATTAGTGTTCTTGTTAACTGATTCTAGATGTTCTGAGAATTCATTCTTAACCTTTTTGAAAGCAACCTTAAGAGAACTTCTAAGCTGTTTCACCTCATTGATAACACTGTTACTGCCTAGCAACTTTATACTAATCGTAATCACCCCAAGACCTAGGAATTCTAAACTCTATTAAAAGGATTTGTATAATCAAAATTATAATTTCCAATAGCGGTGATTGAAAATAACAAGTTTTTTATATATTATCAAGAACAACCTTTCAGATGAAAATTACCAAATCTACCGTCGGTATAATGCTATCCAAGCTAAAGGTTTTTGCAGATGCTGACATCAAATCTGAACAATATCCAACAGACTCTGAGGTTGCTGCAGAGGCTTTGTGGAACGCTTACATGGCAGGAGACATCACAGGCAAGGTTATTGCAGACCTTGGTTCTGGCACAGGCATATTAGGCATTGGCTGTTTGATTCTTGGCGAAAAAAAGGTCTTC
>JAFCCF010000018.1 GCA_017610325.1 Candidatus Aminicenantota bacterium
TGTAATACTTTACGAGCCTCTTGACCTTTGACTCAGTTAGTTCAAGGCCCCTCTTTGCAGGAACATCCTTGTGATTTTTTTCAAGATGCTTCCTGAGCATGATTGCCCGTTTGATTAATGCAGTCAAATCCTCTGGCAGCTTTGGAAGCAGTTTTTTGTCCTGCAGAATCAGCGATATCTTCTTTTTTATGATGGCTCTCACATCTGGTACTCCATAAGAATCCCTGAGGTAAAGCCCTATCTGTGACGGTGTTTTTCCCTCCTTGGCCAGCTTGACAATTAAAAGCTCAATCTCTTTTGGCCTGTGCCTGACCCACGAAGGATGTTTTTTTGTAACTGGCTTTGTAGACCCGCTCTTACCTCTTTTTCTTGAATACATTCTTGCCATTATTAATCACCTTGTTTAAGGAAACTCAGAAATGTCGGAAATTTTCCACCATATTAGAGGTCCAAAGCCAGGGCATGCTTCTTCTCAGAATGCGTAAAATTTCTGAGCATGCTCAAGAACTTTGGTTCTTGACATATAATTCTTCGTCTCCAGTATAAACCAGTTGAAGACATTAGTCGCACCGGCTTATCTCTCGATAATAAAAAAGAGAATGCGGTGGTTTATAAAGCTTTCTCTTGGGTCCCCCTTCTATATTTCCCAATATTACCTAATGTAATACAAGAAGAATACATAAACTATACACGCGAATTACATTATTCTACCAAAAACTTTATATAGTAATAGTCGACTTACATATGGAATACACAAATAATACACATAAAACACAACTAATATAATGAAACAGGACATAGAAATTCTGAATGTAAGGCTTCCTGATGAGATTCTGAAGTGGATTGATGGCTTTGTTAAGGGGGGCATTTACAACAGCAGGTCTGAGATGATTAGGGAATTTGTAAGGGAATATGTTCAAAAAGGTGAGGAATAAGTGGCCAATTCCATAGTCTCTATCAGAATTCCGAAATCGCTCATGGGTAAGCTTGTTAAGGTTAGTGGGAAAAAGCATTTTCTTGATTTGAGTGAGTTTGTTAGAAGTGTTGTAAGGCATAAATGGCTTGAACACAATGAGCCAGCAGCATACCAAGTTAAGAAACTCAGGGAAGAGATTACCCATTTAGTTAAAGATAGGACAAGAAAGCAGGATCAGGCTGAGCTACTTGAGGAGCTTGAGAAACTGAGATTCCTGTTAAGAGAGAGAGAGGGTGGTAAAAATAAGAAGTAGGTTTTCATTTAGAACAGGTCTGTACAACAAGTTAAGCGGAGTGATACATGGTACTTGAAGACCTAATATCACCAATCAAGGCAAAGAAAAAGCCATGGGAAATGTTTTTCATAGGTATGATATATAGCTCAGTAGGTGTGCTTCTGAGCCTTTTTATCTTTGAGAAGGACTCTGGCTTAGTCATGGTATTCTTCACTGTGCTTGCATCTGCCCATATAATCCATAGCTTCATAAAATCTGAAGAAAAGATTAACCTTACAGAATTGGCAGCTAACTCTATTGTTAAAAAGCACAGCAAGGTGCTATACTCATTCATGCTCTTGTTTTTTGGTTTTGTTGTATCTTTTGCGTTGTGGAATATATTTCTCCCACCTGGTATAGCAACCAGTGCATTCAGCACCCAGGTTAGTGTTATCACCCGTGTTGAATCAGCATACGGCGGAGTAACTGGGGGTGTTATAGGTGATTTTTCAAGGGTTTCATTCATCTTTTTTAATAATTTCAGGGTGCTTGTATTTTGCATACTGTTTGCATTTTTCTATGGAATTGGGGCAATATTCATATTAACATGGAATGCGAGCGTGATTGGGGTAGCGGTTGGGAACTTTGTGCGCAATACAGTTGGCGGCTCCTATTTTTCAACAATCCCTCTTGGTGTCCTTAGATATTCCATACATGGCATTCCAGAAATTCTTGCATATTTTATGGCAGGGCTTGCAGGCGGCATAATCTCTGTTGCAATAATCAGGCATGATTTTGGAGACTATAAGTTTAAAAGGGTGCTCAAGGATTCGCTTGGTCTGATTGCAGGTTCTGTACTTGTGCTGACTGTAGCTGCGCTCCTTGAGGTGTTTGTCACACCTATCTTCTTTTGATAAGATAATATATTTTTTTCTATACTATTATACAAAACGAAACATTTATATGTGGTTAGGGGCATGATTATAGACACTAACAAGAATGTGCAGAAGCTGGAGATTATTTCTACAAAGGCAGCTGACCTGGTTGATTCTGTCAAGCCTGAAAAATTCATGATAGAATTACAAAGGGGGGATGGTAAAGTAGAGGCGTTGCGGGCTAATCTAAAAAGCAACGAAACTATGATAAATTCTATTATGGAAGAGATGAAGAACATAAAAAGGCAAATGTCAACCTTTAAGGGCGTGGAGCAGGTTGTCAAGCTCAATGAAGAGGTAAAGAAAGAGCTGATGAACATCAAGAAGGAAAAGACAACAGTGGAGCGCCATTCTGACAAGATTGAAAGCATCTTTGTTGAGGTACAGAAGATGTTCCAGCAGTTCAACAAATTCCCTGATGAGCTTGAAGGCTTGAATGTCCAGTTTAGAATCCCTCAAACCCAAACGAACTCAGTATCTTCTTGATTTCATTAATTGTCTTCTGCTGACCTTTTTTATCAGACATGCGAATAAACTTGATTAAAAGGTTTGCTAGATCTTCTTTAGTCCCAAATTTTAGAATATGCCCATCAGTTATAAAGAAGAAACGATAATTCTTTTGTTTTAGTTCTTTAATAACAATACCTGCAATGTTTCCTAATGGTTTTCCTTTATTTGGTTCTTTTTCTAAAGATTTCATACGGAGAAAGATATCTTCAGACTCTGGCCTGAATTTCTTTATTATCTCCTCCTGGAGAGCTATGGTAATCCTTACTTTCGCCATGTTTTCCTTGCCTTAGCTATTGCTTGGTCAATGGGTACAGAATCAGATTCATCGTAGAGGTAGTTTAGGAGCAGGTTACTGCTCGCAAAATCATATATTTTTCTGATTATGTCATCATAAGAATCTCCAGCTCTGCCTAATGTCCTCAGTTTTTCTTTCATCTCATTTGATATAGCTATTGTAGTTGCCATAAGTTCTATAAATACTATAACCTTTATATGTCTTTTGGTATTTTAGATATTTGACAAAGAAAAAAATAGCCCCGGGCAGACTTTCGCCATTTGACCAAGTGGGACTTTACGCCTCACGCCTTTTGGTCAAGCTTTTCGGCTCCGACCGAAAAGATTGAGTTCGAACTGCCGTCCTATGGTCCAGGGCCATAGATGATTGACCACTACACTACGGGGCTGTCATGTGCTCCGAGCAAAGCGAGGATGCATATCCTTTTGTCCAAGCTTTTTGAAAAAGGTTGGACTCGCTACACTACGGGGCTGTATAATTGAGGGATTAAAGTTCATTTATAAAGATTATGATAAATTATTTAAGTTTGGTTGCTTTTTGTTGGTGTTATGAGTGTTTTTAAGAGAAAATATGGGCGATTAGGGAGGCTTTCTAGGAGAATGTGGCTAGACAAGCTCTATAATTCTCATAATCCACTTTTTGATAGAAAGGAAAGTCCTCTCGAGATGCCTGGACCAACAGCTACCAAGGAGGGGGTACTAGGCGGCGTGTTTTTTATGGAATTAAATGCATTTGAACGTGTTGCCTCTCGTGACCAGAGTAAGTTTTTGAGTGAATTGATGGGAAATAATCCTCGGGCTGCGAGAGAATATGTTCTTGTTATACTAAAAAAAATCATTGAATGGAAAGAAGATATGGGGTGGTTCAAGTTTTTAATAAAATATCTGAAAGAAAGTGAAAGCACTTTAAAAAAAGAGATTGAGCTTCTGAAAGAAGAGGAAAGATTAAATGCCATGGAACAGGTACCAAGGCGTTTAAAGAAACACTTTCCAGAAATATTCAATGACCTTGAAGTTAATTTACCTGATTTTAGCACTATAGTTAATAAGATTAAGGAAATTCTGGATAGGGTTGAGCACCGTGAGCATACTGTAAAAGAATATATCTTAGAAGCTAGGACGGAGATGCCCTTTCTTTTTGAATAAATCGAAAAAGATTTAAATAAGCCAGGTTTCTTCATACCTGAAAATGGCAATGAAAGACTGTAGATTTTGCGGAAAGAAGGTGCCTGAACATGGACAGTGCAATAAATGCGGGTTTGTTGACGGCATGAACAGGCCACCTACTGATGAAGAGTTTAAAAAAGCCAGAAAAGTAAATCAAGTGCATAACTATGTACAGTTCGAGAACCTGGACATGCTCCTTCTTGATGAATAATTATTTCTTGTTTCTCTTAACAAAAGCCTCAATCTTATCAAGAGCCTCGTTGAGACTCTCTTCATCTGCAAGGAACACAAGCCTGAAATGCTCTGGCATGTTGAATCCTGAGCCATAAACTGTTGTGACTCCCTCCTCTTTGAGCAGGTTAATGCAGAATTCCTTGTCATCCATGCTAAACTCAATCTTAGGGAATGAATAAAATGCTGCCTTTGGTTTTGCCATGCTTAATCCATCAATTTCATTGATTCTCTTGTATACAATATCCCTTCTCCTTCTGAGCTTCTCAATTGTCTCTTTAAGATGTGGTTGTCCGCCCTCAAGAGCTGGCTTGACAGCAAACTGCTGTGGAGTTATTGTACAGAGCCTTGCCCTGCCAAGTTGGAACACTGCATCTTTGTAGTGTTGCATTGTCTCTGCGCGGTCTGTAAAAGTCATCCAGCCGCATCTCCAGCCAGGTGCAAGAAAATTCTTTGCAAGGCCATTGAATGTAACCACTGGAACATCTTTTGAGAACTCTGCAATGTGGTGCATCTCACCATCAAGCACAAGCATGTCATAGATTTCGTCTGCAAATATAATTAAGTTATGCTGGCCTGCAATCTCCACAACTTCTTTGAGCACATTCTTCTCATACACGCCGCCAGTTGGATTGTTTGGGTTAATCAGCACAATTCCCTTTGTCTTGTCTGTAATCTGCTTCTCAATCTCTTCTGGCTTTAGCTCCCACTCATCTTCTTCATCAAGTGGATACAGCCTGTTTTCAACCTCAAACAGGTTTGAGTATGCTGTGTAAACAGGATATGTTGGTTTTGGTCCAAGGAAGTTCTCACCCTTGTTTGCCAGTGCAGCAATACACATTGAGATTCCTTCTGAGACTCCAGTGGTCATCAGCACGTCATTCTCAGTGCAGTCAATGCCCATCTTTTTGTTGTGCTTGGCAATAGCTTCCCTTGCCTCATCAACACCCGCTGAGTCTGAGTAATAATTATGGCCGTCAAGCATTGCCCTGTTCACAGCTTCCTTAAGCTCATAGGGTGTGTCAAAGTCAAACTTATTTGGGTCTCCTACATTCAGAGCAATAATCTTTTTTGTCTTGCCAACCTCTTTTGCCATCACCGCAATATCCCTGATTGCATATGTGATGTTTTTCATCCTGTCTGCAGCCATTATCTTTTTCATAGTGAACCCCTCCTGTTGATAATAAATAGCTCCGGGCAGACTTTCGCCATTTGACCAAGTGGGGCTTTACGCCGCACGCCTTTTGGTCAAGCTTTTCGGCTCTGACCGAAAAGATTGAGTTCGAACTGCCGTCCATGCCTTTCTTCCATGAGTCCAAAGGGCACGATGATTGGTCTCCTTATGGAATTGACCACTACACCACGGAGCTGTGAGTGTGATGAATTTTTAGTTGTTTATAAACCTTCTTGTCTATTTAGCAATGTTCCAGAGTAGTTCAAACTGTTTTTTGTATGTGTTAGCAACCTTGCTGCTGTTTATTATTATGAGATAGTGTGGGTTTCCCCAGATAAACAAATAGACTTTTGACTGGTATACCACAACTGTGGTGTCACCAAGGTATTTTGGGTCAAGCTCTCGATATTCCAGGTTTGCTTCTTTGAGTTGTTTTCCACCTTTTTTGATAATAATCTTTTCCTTGACATTTTTTTCCTTAATAATTGTGAAATACTGTTTGAGATAGATTGGTTCAACAGTTTCCAGGATGTTTTCATCTACTCCCTGAAGGAATACAACATCATTTACCTTGATATCTGAGACCAAATCCTTGATTAATGTGCGGTAAACTCTTTTGCCGCGGTGCAGTTCTACTCTTGTTTCTTCTTTAGCCAGTTTAAACAGCGCAGAGAGCTTTGGCATTATGCTGTCAAGCTGCCTTAGCTTAAGTTCAAATATCTCACGCAGTGCTTTTGGGTCAACTGCCTGGTAATTCTTTTTCTTGTCAACCAGTACAGTGTTGACTATGCCCCGCTCCAGAAGGCGCTCTAATGTATCATATATATAGCTGCGATGCAAGCCAGTTTTCTCAGCCAGCTGGGTTGGGTTTAGGATTCCATGCTCAAGTAAACTTAGGTATATCTTAATCTCATTGTCAGTTAAACCCAGTTCTTTTAGCTCTGCTTCATACATCTGCTATTTTCTATTCTTTCTCATATTTAAATATTTCGTAATATGTCTTACAACATAATTATTTATACTTATCATGTTACTACAGTACCATAACAACATTAAAAATGGAGGTGGGTAATATGAGGCTTGAAAAAATGGTGAGGCAAATAAGGGGAAACTACCCTGAGATTATGGCAAACACAGACTACAAAGATGAGGCATACAAGATTATGTCAGCAAACATCCTTGGGGGAAAACAGGTTGTAGTTAGTGGTTCAACATTTAGCCAGGGATTGAGAGTAACACTAGTAAGAGGTGGATAAGATGAAAGAATACACTTGAGCAAAAAACTCGAAATTCCAGTCTACGAAAACTTGTGGCAGGCGGGTTGCTGGTGGTTGCTGGGTTTCTGAATTGCCAAACAAAGTAGTGAAGACCAAAGACGGCAGATCCAAATATCTGCCTATCTCAGTAACATATTTTGGAGCTGAAAAGGACAAACTCAGATCCAATCAAAGTAAAGAAACAAAACAGAGAGTTCGATTGTAGGGTACTGAGCAAAGAGTTTTTTTGATTATTTTTTTATTTTATTCAGTGCATCTTCTTCCATGAAATGCAGCTTTCCAGGTATGATTAAGCAGAATGGTGGGTTTCCAAAGTCTATTTTCATGAGGTCCTTGGCTTTTCCATACACTATCTTCTGGTCTTTTGAGCCCAGTCGTGCGCATGCAATCATCATTGTCCTGTTTGTCAGGATTCCACCACCTTTTTTTTCTTCAATAATAAGCAGGTATGTGATAGCATCATTGACTGTCATGAATTTATTTTCGTCAGGCCTTAGGTCAAGCAAGCACAGTGTGTGTAGGCCAATGCCCAGGTTGTCCTTTATAACATCATAAGGTGTTTCTGGCTCAAAACCTTTCTCTGGAAACGGAATCGAGGTTGTCTTGCCAAACTTGTACAGCTCCAGACCAGTTATTCCAACTGAGTTGAGCACACTGCAGTTGTTGATTATTTCAACATCAACCCCAGCTTTCTCTGCCCGCATCCTAAGGTCAGTATGTGTTGTTGCTGAAAACACATCACCAATCACAAGAAATGCAACATCTCCAGTTTTTGCTGGCTCAAGAATCTGCTCAGCCTGCTTTTCAACAAGCTCGCGGTCAGCAAGGATTATTTTTTTACCATAAAGCTTTTCCAGCGCTGCAACATCGCACTGCAGCTTAGATGTATAACTCTCAAGAAACACCTTGCTGCACTTTTTCACAGCCTCAAGGCCTTTGAGTGTGATATCTTTTTCATCATTAAGACCAATGCCAACCATATATAATGTCATAAGGGGGAGGGGTAATTTGGAGTTTAAAAAGGTTGAGGTTGATGCTGGGAATGGTACTGTGACTAAGCTGAGATAATCTGCCTCCGCTATATCATTGGGGTGATCAAGCAGAGGCCAGAATTTGTTTGTGAGCATTAAAAAAAAGAACCCCCCTTGAGGGGGAAATGCCTTCATTCTAAGGTTCGTTGGGGGTGATTTAAAATGAAGGCCAGAACTGACGTCACACAAAGACTAAAGGGTGACTATGAACTGGCTGGTCATTCAATTATTTCAATACCCAGCTCTTCTTCTATTTGCTCAATCTCCTTGACTCCGGCAGTTGGAACTCTCTCATCCATCTTGCCAAGTATCCATGGAGATTTTACTCCTGTCATGATAGTCATGACAGTTAGCTTGCCCCGCATATCTTCTGAAATGCGAGCGCCCCAGATGCAGTTTGCATCATCGTCCATTTCTTCAGTAATAAGCTCGCCGACCTTGTTAATCTCTTCAAGTGTCAGGTCTGGACCGCCAATCACATGTATAAGGGCACCAGTTGCACCGTCATAGTTGATGTCAAGCAGCGGATTGTCAAGCGCTCCCTTGACAGCTTCAGCAACCCTGTTCTCAGTGTCTGAAGCACCGACTCCAATTGCAGCTACACCACCATTCTTCATTATTGCTTTTACATCTGCAAAGTCAAGGTTTACAAGCGAAGGAACTGCAATTGTCTCAACAATTCCCTTAATCATTGTTGCAATTAGCTCATTTGCAACTGCGAATGCCTGCTTAACTGGCAGGTTGCCTGCAATCTCAACAAGCCTGTTATTATCTATTACAATAACCGTATCTGACACAAGCCTTAGCTCTCCCAAGCCAAACTCTGCCTTGTCAACCCTTGCCCTTTCTACTTTAAATGGCATGGTTACTGTTCCAATAACCATTGAACCAATATCCTTTGCAACCTTACCGATAATAGGTGCAGCACCTGTTCCTGTGCCGCCGCCCATTCCAGCGCACACAAAAACCATGTCTGCGCCTCTCAGAGCTTCCTTCATATCATTTAGGTTCTCTTTTGCAGCTTCAGCTCCTTTTTCAGGAAAACCTCCGCAGCCCAGGCCGCGGGTCACCTCTTTTCCCAGGAGGAACTTTCGGTCAGATTCAGTTACATTAAGATGTTGAATATCAGTGTTGACAGCCAGAATCTCAGCACCTTTAATGCCCTTCTGGTACAGCCAGCCAACCATATTGTTTCCAGCGCCACCCACCCCAATGACCTTAATGTTGGCCTGGTTTACGCCCTGAAACTCTTCTTGCTTTGTATTCTTCTTAGCTCTCTCAACAAATATGTCCATCTTACATCACCCTCCTTTTTCCCTTTAGTCTTTGTATATAATCTAATGTATAGTTTGAAACACCATAAACTTTATATTAAAGTTTATACATACATCTTCTTAAGAAAAAGCTTGATTACTTGCGCCAACAGGTGATTAAACGACCAAATATAACTGATTAAATACCTAAAACGCATTAAATACCCTTTATTTACCAAAAAACGCCTTTAACAAACCTGTTTTCCGCCAAAAAAACTGGTTTATAATTTTCTATTAAAGACGTAACTAATATTTAAATCTTTCTATAGCCAAAAATATATTTTCAAGAAATTATTTCAAATCCAAATGGATTTATAACGCTGAGAAAAGCGTAGCTTTTCTGGCGTGCTAGAAATTGACATATAATTTCTTAGCATTCCAAATATTTGTCTCAACAAATTTTTGTTATTTTTCTCCCTTTAATCTTTTTGACAGTTTACCGAGGGCAGTATCGCTTTTCTTGCCTGCTTCCTCTAAGAAATCCTTGCTCTTCTTCACAGCTTCTTCTACCTTATGGCTTGTAAAGCCCATTGTGCCTAATGGGTCTTTTCTCCTGTTCTCATAGCGCTGCAAAAAGATAACATCGGTGAGTGTATACTTTGGTGGCTCAGGCACAACCTCATCTGCATATCCTATAGTTACTATTATCTGTGGCCTTACAAAATCAGGTATTTTTAGGGCCCTCTTAATCATCTCTTCGTCAAAGGCACTCACCCAGCAGCTTCCTAAGCCGAGAGCAGTTGCCTGGAGAATCATGTTCTCAGCTGCAGCAGCGCAGGATTGTATTGAATATAATCTCTCTCCTCTTATTCCATAAAACCTACTCAGTTTTGTGTTCTCAGAACATATAACAATAACAACTGGGGCTGTGGCAATCCAGTATTGTTTTAAACAAGCTTCAGCAACCATTTGCTTGATTTCCTTGTCTGTAACAACCACAAATTTCCATGGTTGGAGATTTCCAGCAGACGGAGCCAGCCTTCCTGCATCAACAACCTTTCCTATCTTTTCCCATTCAAGCGGAGTCTCAAGGTACTTCCTGATGCTTCTCCTCCTGAGTATTGCTTCATGGACATCCATTTTGTTTAAACACAATATTTAAATATTAAACTTATATTTATAAGTAACGAAATGAGATATGCAGATTTGGTTGAGGTTTATGAAAAACTTAACCAAACAACAAAGAGGTTAGAAAAAACTTATTATCTTTCTGAGCTTCTGAAAAAAACGTCTAAAGACGAGATTCCAGATATCATGCTCCTTATTGAGGGGAAAGTTTTTCCTCCTTGGGATGACAAGAAAATAGGTGTTGGAGCAAGGCTTGTGCTAAAGGCAATCAACCTGTCCACAGGAATTAACACTAGTAGAATAGAGGAAGAATGGAAGAAAACAGGAGACCTTGGCTTGGTAGCTGAGAACCTGACCAAGGTGAAAAAGCAGCAGACACTCTTCAAAAAACAGCTTAATGTTAAGACCGTAATTGATAATCTAAGGAAACTTGCTGAGCTTGAAGGTGCTGGCTCTGTTGACCAAAAGATTAAGCTGATTTCAGAACTGCTGACAAGTGCTGAGCCACTTGAGGCAAGATTTATTGTTAGGACAGTACTTGAAGAGCTTAGGGTGGGTGTTGGCTCAGGCTCAATCAGGGATGCAATTGTGTGGGCATATTTTGCAAAGGATGCAGGAATTATTTACAATAATAAGGATAAGCTAGCTGTTGTTGAGGGCAAAGACAGGAAGAAATACAATGAGTTTGCCGAGACTGTGCAGCGAGCCTATGACCTTACTAATGATTTCTCTAAGGTTGCACAAATAGCAAATCAAAAAGGATTATCTGCCCTGAAAAAGATAGATGTTGAACTAGGAATACCTATCAAGGTCATGTTATATAAAAAGGCAAAGGATATGCAGGATGCCTTTAAACAGGTTGGTAAGCCAGCTGCGCTTGAATTCAAATATGACGGATTTCGTTGTATTACAGGATACACCTCATTGTTTGTCAAAAGTAGAGGATATATCTCTGTCAAGGAAATCAAAGTAGGAGATGCTGTATTAACTCATAGAGGTAACTTTAAAAGAATTATTGCTATCAATAAGAGGGTGATTGACTCTGGTGAGAGATTATTTGAAGTAACCACATATTATGGACACAGATTCAAGATTTCAGAAAAACACCAGGTTTTAGTCTTAAGAGGCAAACCAACCTGGGTAGGAATTGAGGATCTGAGGCTTAATGAAAAACTCATTTTTCCAATTCCAAGGATTACAGATAAACTTCCTTTTGAAAAGGAGTTAACTCTTGAAGATGAATCTGGATATTCAAAAACCATCAAAACCAATGATTTTTTCTTCACCTTCCTTGGATATTGGATAGGGGATGGTTTTACTAATAATTATCACAATACAGAAAGAATTGGATTAATATTCAATGCTAAAAAAGATCAGAGGTTATGTAAGTTTTATGAAACCAATATTAAGAAATATTTTAAGATAAAAAGCTTGAGCAAGAACATACATAATGGAGCAATATATCTCTACTGGAGAGACAAACCTCTTAGAATCTGGTTATCTACTTTTTTTAGAAAAGAATGGAAAGGGAAAATTCTACCTAATTGGTTCTATGGTATAAACAAAAGGCAATTTGATTTCTTTTTGAGAGGGTGGATTGAATCAGATGGTTATACTGATAAGCTTGGTAGAACCTCAATAAGTACTAAAGAAAGCTCTCTGGCAATGGGTGCTGTCTTATTAGGACTGAAATTCAAAAAAATGATTGGGATTAAAAAGATAAGAATCAAAAGAAAAACATATTATCGGATAGTAATCCCAAAATCTAATAAGGGTTATGAATTTAGAGAAAATTCTGTGTTGATTGATATATTATCAATAAAAGAGTTAAAAAACCGAGATCCTAGGATAATCCTATATAACCTCCAGGTTGAGGATGAAGAGAGTTATTGTACTTCTATGATGTGCTTACACAACTGCCAGATTCATAAATTTAAGGGTAATATTGAGATATACACCAGGCGTCTGGAGAATGTCACCAAGCAGTTTCCAGAGGTTATTGAGTATGTAAAGAAGTTTGTAAAAGGAGATAATTTTATAATTGATTCTGAGGCTGTTGGATTTAACCCTAAAAATTGGAAATACCTGCCATTCCAGAGCATTTCCCAGAGAATAAGGAGAAAATATGATATTGAACGCATGGCAAAAGAATTTCCTGTTGAACTGAATATATTTGATATTATCTTCTATAATGGCAAGAATGTGGTTTCTATGCCATTTAAACAGAGGAGAGAGCTGCTTGAAAGGGTTGTAACAGAGCAGAAAAAGAAGATTGTGCTAGCTCAGCAGCTTATCACAAAGAGCTTGAAAGAGGCTGAAGAGTTTTACAGCAAGTCCCTGCAGCAAGGAGAAGAAGGGGTTATGGTCAAGAACCTGGGGAGTGTTTATAAGCCAGGCAGTCGTGTTGGCTATGGTGTAAAGGTCAAGCCAGTTATGGAGTCCCTGGATCTTGTGATTGTAGCAGCTGAATGGGGTGAGGGAAAAAGGGCAAAGTGGCTCACTAGCTATACAATTGGGTGTATTAACGAGGAAAAACAGATTCTGGAGATGGGCAAGGTTGGTACTGGCATAAAAGAGCTTGAGTCAGAGGGAGAAATAACATTTCCTGGTATGACTGAGTTGCTCAAGCCACTGATTATTGCTGAGAAAGGCAAGACAGTCAAGCTTAAGCCAGTTGTTGTGATTGAGATAAATTATGAGGAAATCCAGAAAAGCCCAACATATAGCAGTGGTTTTGCGCTCAGATTTCCAAGAACTGTGCGACTGAGACATGAAAAAGGGGTTGATGATTGCAGTACAATCAGGCAGGTCAGAGAGCTTTTCATGTCGCAGAAAAGATAGGCGTCCAATAATGGAACAATGTTCCAAAAATGGAAACATATAAATATTACCTCTATAATTAACATATTTTATGTATAATATCAATCTTCTGGAAGAACTATTTGACCAGAAAATGCTCCGTATTCTCCGCATGTTTATAGCTAACAAAGACAATCAATTTTATCTTAGGGAGATATCTAAGCAATGTAAGGTTCCGGTTGCAACAACAAGCAGGATAATTGACAAATTGCTTAAATTAAGCTTAATAAAAATTATTAAGATTAAGAAATTTAAGCTATATCAGCTGCATACAGATAACTCAAATATCAGGTATCTTGAATCATTTCTGCGGGAAGAAAAGAGAATCCTTGACTTTTTCCTGGATGCTATCAAGTCAATGAATGGCATTATCTCTGTTATACAGCATGGCGAGGTTCTGAAGGACAGGGCAAATATCCTTGTGATTGGAGAGGGTATTGACGCAGCAGAGCTAAAGCGCATTGTAGCCGAAATCAAGGAAAAATACAAGTTTACTATTTCATATCTTGTGCTTACAGAGATTCAATTCAGGCAGATGAGTACAATGGGCCTGTATTCTGGGAAGAAAAAGGTGATATTTGGAGGTAAATAATCAAAATGACAGAGATAGATGAAATAATAAATGCCCTGATGTCAACAGTGCATGAGCTGAAAAAAGGAATTATGGATTATAATAATCAGATGCAGCAAGGCACCCCCGAGCAGCAGGTAGACTTGCAGGATAAGATTAAACAGATGCATAGCATTGCCATGAAACTTAACACAGGGGTCGAGGGCTTGCAGGAGCTCAAGGTATTTACACAGCAACAGCTTGGGCAGTAACAGATTATTGCTTTGTTTGCAGCAAAGACAAAATATATAAAACATTACACTTTTTAGCAGATAAAATGGCAAAAAAGGGGAAAACAAAAAAAAAGAAACAATCAGAATTTATACTTCCAGCGGTATTTGTGGGCTTACTCTTTATTATATTATTGCTCTGGGCTATATCCCAGGACAGGGAACCTGAACCAATAAATGAAACTGAGACTGAGTTTGAGATGACCCAAGTGGATGTGTTCTCAAGAGAGCTCAGGGATACAATAACTTCTGACATGATTACTGTATTTGGTCTGGAGCTCGGAGACAGGTTTGAGCAGGTGTTTTTTGTGCTAGGAGAACCAGACAATAAGACTGAGTTCCCAGCAGAAGATATAATCAACCTGGAGTATGGGGAGAGCATTGGCCTGGAAAAAACTGGAATCATTCTCCACTTTGATAGTTATGTGCTCACAAGAATTACCTTCTATGAGCCTTTTAATAAATACCTTATTGGGGATACACAGATAAATCATACCAAGAGGGAGATATATGACATGTTTGGCATAAGGGAGAGAGAATATAATATCCCCACTAGGCCGTTTGAGACCAGGGTGCTGGTGTATGATACAAGAGGCATTGAATTTTATATAGATAAGTATGAGGTTGGCTTTAGCCTATTTCCTTTAATCAGGTGATCTACGATGAATGATAAAAAGCAAAAAAACATGAAAAAAGTAAAGAGAAATATCAAGATAAGCATTGAGAAGCTTTTTAGAGTATTTATATTAATATTCTTTGTTGTGCTGTTGTTTAGTATATTCCAAGTGAGCCAGCTCCAGAAAGAGCTGAACGAGGAAATGGAAATGGAGCGCCTGGAAAAGATTCCAGCTGAGCTTCAGGTAACCAAGTTAGTGAACTCTGAGTGCGAAGAGTGCTTTGACATTGATGCAATACTAACTAAGATAAAGGGAAATAATGTCAATATCACATATGAAGAGACTGTTGAGTTTGACACAGTAAAGGGAAGGGGTATTATAACCAAGTATGGGCTTGAGAAGGTTCCTGCTGTTATTGTAACAGGCGAGACAGACAGGACAGAGAAGCTGGAAAAGAGCCTTAGTTCATTCCTTAAGGAGAAAGATGGCGCACTGTTATTCACAGAGCCAAAACCACCATACACAGATGCAAGTAATGGCGACATTGTGGGGCTTGTTAGCGTGACATACCTTAAGGAGAACACATGCACTAGGTGTAATAACCTCTCGCAGATAATTCCTGGGCTTAAATCTGAGACTGGCATGGTGGTTGGCGATGAAAGTACAGTATGGGTATCAAGCAAGGCTGGTCAAAGCCTTATTGAGAAATATAATATCACAACAGCACCAAGCATTATTCTGTCAGCTGATGCTGGCGAATATAAGCAGGTTAGGCAGGAATGGCCTGCTGTAGGTAGTATTGAAGATGATGGAGTGTTTGTGCTGAGACTAATGAACCCACTATTTTTTGACATAGCAACAGCAGAGGTAAAGGGTTTTGTGGATGTGACATATATTACAGACAAGAGCTGTGATGAGTGTTATAATATTTCAATCCATCAGAGCATCCTCGCAAACCCGGCAGGGTATAATCTCCAAATCAATGAAGAAACATTTGTTGACTTGGCAGATGATGGGGCGCAGGAATTACTGGATAAATATACCATCGCTGCGGTTCCAACTTTTATCCTGATAGGAGATATGCAGTATTATGATGCCTTATCTAGTGTGTGGCCACAGGTTGGTACTGTTGAGGAAGACGGCACATATATTTTCAGAAACATCGACATAATGAGGGTTATCTATAAAAATCTTGAGACCGGGGAGCTTGTCAACCCAGCTGAGGTAACTGGGTAAGCAAAAGGTTTAAATAATTCAGCGCCATCCTCTTTTTCGGGGGGTGGTATTTGTCGTAAAGTGCTGGATGCTTCTTGGAATATAGATGATCTAGACACTTCGGTAAAGGCCGCCTCTCTTCTTAAACTTACAACAAAGAGTTAATTAAAACAATGAGGTGAAACATTAAATGCTAATCTACGAGCCAGTTAAGGTGCTTGTACAGATTGGTCCTGTGAAGATATTTGCATGGGGCCTTATGGTGGCTATTGGGTTCCTTACAGCCTCATTTCTCATACTCAAAGAGGCAGAGAGGAAGAAATTCAATAAAGACCGTGTGGTAAACCTGATTGTTTATTCAATAATTAGCGCATTTGTTGGCTCAAGGATTGTTTTTGTGCTTGCTGAGCTTCCATACTACTTGCAGTACCCTCTTGATATTTTCAAAATCTGGGACGGCGGTGTGGTTTCATATGGCGGCGTAATCTTTGGCGTTTTAACAGCTTATCTGTATCTCAAGGCAAAGAAGGAGAGCTTCTTGAAATACGGTGACCTTCTTGCTCCATTTATCCCGCTTGGCTTTGCAATTGGAAGGATTGGCTGTTTTCTTAACTGGTGCTGTTATGGGGCTGCAAGCTCACTTCCATGGGCATTGAGCGTGGCAGGTGATGTAGCAAGACACCCAACACAGTTATACCTCTTAATAATTAATCTGGTTATATTTGCAATATTGGTAAAACTCAGGGACAGGAAATTCTTTAAAAAGACAGTTGGCAGTGTATTCTTTGCATATCTGTTGCTTTACAGCGTGTTCAGGCTGCTTATTGAACCATTAAGGCAATACCATGCACCGGAATTCCACGGCATTGCATATTTAGTCTTAACGCTCGGGGTTATAATCTCTGTTGTATTTTTCATAATAAAAAGAAAAAGATATAAAAACAAGTAGCGATACTATATCTAGAAAAGGGGTGTATAAATGAAAAAACTCATTACATTAATAATATTAATATTAGTAATTCTGATAAGTGGATGCCAGCAGGGAGGAACTTTTAACAGTTCTTCAACAACAAAAACACTTACAACAGTCACTATTCCTGCAAGGCCTGTTGTGGTAGAAAGAACAATTGAGATTACCAACTCTGGATTCAGCCCAAATTCTATAACTGTAAATGGCGGTGAGCTGGTGCTTTTGACACTTGAATCTATTGAAGGAGACCATTCATTTACTCTGTATGATTTTGGGATTAACCTTCCAATGCCTGCAGGCAGGAAAGAGACAGTCCAATTCACAGCAACTGTTATCGGCACATTCGAGTTCTACTGCAGGAACCATCCAAGCATGAGGGGCACCCTTATTGTCAACCAGCCATGAAGGGGGTATTGAAGAGAAGGATTCTAAGTGATTTGGAATTATAGCAAAAGCTTTAAATAACCAGCTTTAACCCTATTAATCGAAAATGATATGCTTGATTGCTTTGGTTGTATTTGGCGTGCTCGGTATATTTAGCGCAACACATAGGACTATTGCTAAAGAGGCTTTTGACTGCGTCTTTAAGAAGATTACCTTTAGAAAATGCACAACAGGCCTGGACCAGAGATTAAAGAGCCAGATTACTGGAAAATTCATGAGAAAGAACCCTAAGGTAGGGGCATTTGTTTTCAAAAGATTTGAGATTATATCTATGATATTCACAATACTGCTTATAGCCAGCTTAGGCTACTCAGGATATTCTGTTTTTAACCTGGTTGTGTACGGCAACTGTAATGGTCCAATCCCTGACGCATTCTGCGTGTTCGATGTTTTTAACAAGGAAGGAAGAGTTGAATGTACAGATGCAGATATAACTGTGCCAGACGAGATTATGTATCCAACAGCAGATGATGACCCATTCATTGGGCCTGAAGATGCAGCTGTTACATTTATTGAGTTTGGGTGTTTTGGCTGTGAATACACAAAAAAGGCAGCACCTATAATGGAAGAACTAATTAAAGAATTCAGTGACAGGGTGAAGTTTGTTTACCGCGATTTTCCACTTAGTATGAAACATGAAGGAGCTGTTACAGCAGCTGAAGCTGCCCAGTGTGCATTTGAGCAGAACATGTTCTGGGAATATCATGACAGGATTTTTGAAAATGGTGTTGAAAATATTGGTGAGGATACCCTAAAGCAGTACGCAGTAGATGTTGGGCTTGACACAGTACAGTTCAATGAATGTTTTGATACAGATAAGCACCATAACGAGGTTGAGAAAGACTATCATGACGGTGTTGCAGCTGGTGTTACAGGAACCCCTACTTTTTTTATAAACAATAGGACCATATACGGCTTTCAGACATACAAAGTTCTGAAAAAGAAGATTGACCAGGAACTATCAAAATGAATCTTAAGAAAATAAGGAATGATTTTCCAGTGCTTGCCGAGACTATCAAGGGCAAGCCAATTATATACTTAGACAATGCATGCATGACCCTCAAGCCGCAGCAGGTGATTGATGCAGTTACCCAATATTATACCGAATATCCTGCGTGCGCTGGAAGGAGTTAT
>JAFCCF010000051.1 GCA_017610325.1 Candidatus Aminicenantota bacterium
AAAGATTCAGAAAGATGATACTGTAGTTGTGCTGCCAATTGATGGAAATGGTAAGGTGAGCGGTGATATAAGGTCAGCAATGCCCGGAGACGTGCTTGAACTTGATGAAGTTAAAGTTGAGGCAGTTCCAGCATATAACATTGGGAAAGAGTTCCATCCAAAAGGCAATAACTGGCTTGGATATATTATAACAATGGATGGCAAGAGATACTATCATGCTGGCGACACAGATTCAATCCCTGAGATGAAGGAAATTTTTGAGATTGACTATGCATTCCTACCTGTTGGCGGAACATATACGATGAATACAGAAGAAGCTGCAGAAGTAGCCAATACAATCAAGGCAAAGGTCACAATACCAATACACTACGGTGATATTGTGGGCAAGAAGGAAGACGGAGACAAATTCAAGAGCCTAGTTAATGGGGAAGTAGTTGTGTTGGAGCCTAAATAATAACCTTTATATATCTTGGATTTTCCTCTATCTCTGGGTGGATTACATGTTAAGAACACATACATGCGGCGAGTTAACTGCAAAAGAAGATGCAAAAAATGTAGTGCTATGCGGCTGGGCTGATAAGGTCAGGGCTCATGGCAAGATTGGATTTATTGATATTAGAGATAGGTATGGAATCACGCAGTGTGTTTTTGCAGAAAAATTCGTTAAAACACTTGAATCACTAAAGCGCGAGTCAGTTATCAAGGTTGATGGTTTGGTCAAGAAAAGGCCCAAGCCAAATGAAAAAATGCAGACTGGCGAGATTGAGATTGAAGCTACTAATCTTGAGATTCTTAATGAGGCAGATACACTTCCAATTGAGATTGATGAAAGGGTTGAGTCAACTGAGGAAACTAGGCTTAAATTCCGCTATCTTGACTTAAGAAAGCCAAAGATGCAGAAGAACCTTGTCCTACGCCATAAGATTATCAAGGTAGTCAGGGACTTTTTTGACAAGGAAAATTTCCTTGAGATTGAAACACCTGTATTAGCTAAATCAACACCAGAAGGTGCACGAGATTTCCTTGTACCATCACGTAAATTTCCTGGCAAGTTCTTTGCATTGCCGCAAAGCCCACAATTGTTCAAGCAGCTTTTCCAGGTTGCTGGATTTGATAGGTATATGCAGATTGTTAAATGCTACAGGGACGAAGATTTAAGAGCAGACAGACAGACTGAGTTCACGCAGATTGATATTGAGATGAGCTTTATTGATGAAGAGGATATTTATGACCTGTGCGAGAAGTGCATGAAGGATGTTTTCAAGCAAGTGCTTGACATTGACCTGAAAATCCCATTCCAGAGGATGCCATATGAAGAAGCAATGGAGAAACACAAAAGCGACAAGCCTGACCTTAGGAAAAAAGGCGAGGATTTTAAATTTTTATGGATAGTAGACATACCATTGCTTGAGTGGAGTGATACAGAGAAAAGATACATGTCATCACATCATCCATTTACCAGTCCAAAAGATTCTGATATAAAGCTTCTTGACAAAACACCTGAGAAAGCAAAGGCTAAGGCATATGACCTTGTGCTAAATGGTCTTGAGATTGCAGGAGGTTCTATCAGGATAAACCGGGCAGATATACAAAAAATGGTGTTCAAAGCATTGAAAATAAGCGATAAAGAAGTTGAAGAAAAGTTCAGCTTCCTGCTAAACGCATTTAGGTATGGTGCACCTCCCCATGGAGGAATAGCATTTGGCCTGGACAGATTAGTTGCATTAATTTGCAAAGAGGATTCAATCAGGGAGGTGATTGCATTCCCAAAGAATAAAGACTCTAGGGATTTAATGCTTGATGCACCGTCTGAAGTCAGCAAAGAGCAGCTTGATGAGCTGGGAATCAAGACCAAGTAATCAAACACTGCTGAGCACAATCATTGTTTGGGTCTTGTCAACACCATCTATTCTTCTTAATTTTTTTATTAAAAAATCATTGAGTTCATCAACATCTTTTAATCTTGCTTTTATAAGAATATCAGTGCCGCCAGTCATTATGGAAACCTCCTCAACGACTGGCAGCTTTTTAATGCTTTGCGCCACATCTTCTTGTAGTATCTTTTTCCCAGTAGGTAACATAGAAACTGCTGTGACAAGAATATAGCTGAGAATTGGCTTATCGAGCTTTTTATGGTCAAGCATAACAGTGTAGCCCTTTATCAGGCCCTGTTTTTCCATCTTCTTGATTCTGTTATGTATGGTTGTAATCGGGATGTTTAGCTTTTTAGCTAGTTGCTGGGTAGTGCGCTTGCTGTTCTGCTTTAGTTCCTCTAAAACCCTTAAATCTTTTTCATCTATTATCATAATAATGGAATAATTTTCCATATTATTTAAGTTTATTGGTTTTTTCTGTAATCCTTTCCATATTTATTGGGATATTTTTATATATATCTACAACTTACCTATCATTACAATGAAACAGGAAACAATATTCCAGAAGAGGACTTTGCCAGCAGGATATGAACCTAAGCTGGACTTTATGGATACTCAGAGGGCTGTAAAGCTCGTCAAAGACACATTCCAAAAAAGAATAGGTGATAAACTCAGGCTGCTGCGGGTGTCTGCACCACGGTTTCTCAAGGTAGGCAAGGGTCTGCAAGATGACCTGGCAGGTACCCAGAAGCCTGTGAGCTTTAAGACCAAGTTTACTAGCGCTTCTGTTGAGATTGTGCACAGTCTTGCAAAATGGAAACGATACACTCTTGGAAAGCAAGACTTTAAACCAGGAACTGGCCTGTATACTGATATGGATGCAATAAGAAAAGATGAAGACATAAGCCCTATACACAGTATCTATGTTGACCAGTGGGACTGGGAGCTTGTCATAACCAAAGAGCAAAGGACCTTGGGATATCTTAAAGAGGTTGTAAGAAAAATATACCAGGCCCTACTCGAGACAGAAGCTGTTATTGCAGAACAGTTTCTAGAACTAAAGCCCTGGCTTGCTAAAGATATCACTTTTATTCATTCTGAGGATTTGCAAGAGAGGTATCCTGGCTTGTCTCCAAAACAGAGGGAGTATGAAATTGCAAAAAAATATGGCGTAGTGTTCCTGATTGGGATTGGCCATCCCATACAAAGTGGTGAGCCGCATGATTTAAGGGCAGCTGACTATGATGACTGGTCAACTGGAACATTTCCTGGGAAAAAAGGGCTAAACGGAGACATCATTGTGTGGGATGATGTAAGAAAAGATGCATTGGAGCTGAGCTCAATGGGAATAAGAGTAGATGAAAAAGCATTGTTGCTGCAGCTTAAGATGCTTGGACTTGAACATAGAAAAGAGCTTGAGTTTCATAAGAGTATAATTGAGGATAAGATTCCCCTGACAATCGGAGGCGGCATTGGCCAGAGTAGGATGTGCATGCTCCTGCTGCAGAAAGCACACATTGGTGAGGTTCAGTCAAGTGTATGGCCTGAATATGTCGAGCAGGAGTTTGATAAAAAGAAGGTTGCTCTTCTCTAACCCAAACTTTTTTATATTAATAACCTACTCTTAGTGTTGAAATGAAATTCATCCCAGTCAATGAGGCAATTAAGAAAGGTTCAGGTAAAGTAGCTGTGCGCGGTTGGGTTCACAGGGAGCGCGGTTCAAACAAATTAAAGTTTATTGTGTTAAGGGACGTTTCTAATATAATCCAGTGTGTTATTGATAAGGAAACTGTTGGCAATGCCAAATTCAAGGAAGCTGACAAGCTGCAGATTGAAGCTTCGCTTGAGCTTGAGGGCGAGCTTAAGAAGGATGACAGAGCACCAACAGGTGTTGAGCTTATTGTGAAAACATTCAATGTTGTTGGCTGGTCAGAGAAATTTCCAATTGCCAAGGACCAGAGCACTGAGTTTTTGGCAGACAACAGGCATCTTTGGTTGAGAAGCCGCAAAATGACAGCTATCATGAAAGTGAGACATACACTGGTGACTGCAATCCACAAATTCTTCCAGGAGCGAGGGTATTATTTATTTGACCCACCCATACTACAACCAAGTCAGTGTGAGGGTGGAGCTACTCTTTTTGAGGTAAAATACTATAATGACAAAACCTATCTCTCACAATCATGGCAGCTATATGCAGAAGCAGCTGTATTTGCCCTTGGTAAGGTTTATGATGTTTCTCCCACTTTTAGGGCAGAGAAGTCAAATACTTCAAGGCATCTATCTGAGTTCTGGATGGCTGAGATGGAAGCTGCATGGATGGAGCTTGATGAGGTCACAGAGGTTGCCAAGGATGAGGTTAGATTTATACTTAAAGAGGTGCTTAAGCATAATAAAAAAGAGCTTGAGTTGCTAGGCCAGGATGTTAAGAAGCTTGAGAAGGTTGCAAGTAAAAAATGGCCAACTGTAACCTATAAAAATACACTTAAGATTCTCAAGGATAAGGAGAACATGCATGTTGAGTTTGGCAAGGACTTGCGTACAATAGAAGAAGATAAGATTATGAAACATTTTGACACCCCAATTATCGTAACACATTATCCAAAGGAGATTATGGCATTTTATAAACCGCGAGATCCCAAAGACAAGGAAACTGCGCTTTGTTTTGACATGCTGCTTCCAGAGGGTTATGGTGAAGGTATTGGTGGAAGCCAGCGAGGTACTGATATAAAGGAGCTTACTGAGAGCCTTAAGAAGATGGGAGAAAAGCCAGAGGATTATGAATGGTACCTTGATTTAAGGAGATATGGTTCTGTGCCTCATTCAGGATATGGTCTTGGTGTTGAACGGGTTTTGGCCTGGATATGTAAACTGAGTAATATCAAAGATACAATTGCATTTCCTCGCACACAGAGGAGAAAATCTCCATGAAAGTTCTTTCTAGGATGCACACTGGTGAGCATATTTTTGTTGGTGCTCTTATCAAGGATAATCCAGATATTGCTATGGAAAAGGTTAAGCTTGATGAGCATGAGAGTGTTGCATATATTTTCTGTAAAGATTTAGACTGGGACAAGGTGCTTGAAGCTGAGAAACTAACTAACAAGATTATCAGAGAAAATCGAAAAGTCATTATAAAGGAGATTCCAAAACAAGAGGCAGCTGACCTCCCTGGACTGAGAATAAGGATTGAGAGGATAAAGGAAGACAATGTAAGGGTTGTTGAGATTGAGGGTTATGATGTGAGCGCTTGCACTGGACAACACTGCACTGAAACTGGCCAGGTTAAGCATTTTCTTGTAACCAGCTTCAACAGCCTTGGCAAGGGCAGGTTTGAGATTAGGTTTATGGTAGATGTGATTGAAAAGCTCTATGACCTTTCTACTCCTGCAAGAAAGATTACTGCAATTATAGGGGCAGACTACTCAACATTGGAAAAAAGCATTGAGAACCTGAAGCAGGAAAACGAGAGAATGAAGGAACAGCTGCGAGAACTGCAGAAGCAAAGCTTTGAACAGGTTCCAGATGGTGATGTGGTTTATAAGAGCGTTGATAACTTTGAAAAGAAAATCCTGATAAGCGCAGCAAAGGAATGGTCAAAACAGAAAAAGCTGG
>JAFCCF010000019.1 GCA_017610325.1 Candidatus Aminicenantota bacterium
TTTAAAGCCGCGGGTTGTTATGGCCGGTGTTCCAATCCTTAAGCCGCTTGGCCTGAACGGACTCGCTGGCTCATATGGAATTGTGTTCTTGTTTGTGTAGATTCCAGCTGCTTCAAGTGCATCCTGCACATCTTTTCCTTTGCCCTCAAGCTGATTTGGAGTGAGGTCAATCAGCATCAGATGATTGTCTGTACCGTCTGTGACAAGCTTTATTCCAAGTGACATTAATTCTTCTGCAAGTGCTTTGGCATTCTTGACAACCTGCTCAATGTATTTCTTGAAATCTGGCTGAAGAGCTTCCTTGAATGCAACTGCTTTTGCAGCCTGCATATGGTCATGAGGACCGCCCTGCAATCCAGGAAACACTGCCCTGTCAATATCCTTACCATATTTTTCTTTGCACAGGATTATTGCTCCTCTTGGACCGCGAAGTGTCTTGTGGGTTGTTGTTGTGACAACATCAGAGTATGGAACCGGGCTTTCATGAAAGCCTGTTATGCACAAGCCTGCAATGTGCGCAATGTCAGAGAAGTGATATGCTCCAACATCCTTGCAAATTTCTCCAAACTCCTTAAAATCAAGTTTTCTTGGGTATGCTGTCAGGCCAGACACTATCATCTTTGGCTTTTCTCTCTCTGCAATCTTCCTGACTTCATCCATGTCAATCAGATGAGTTTCCTTATCAACATTATATGGAATGCAGGAATAGTTTCTGCCTGAGAAATTAACTCCAAGACCATGCGTTAGATGGCCGCCTGCATTAAGGTCAAGGCCCATGAACTTGTCCTTTAGCTCAAGCAGGGCAAAGAACACTGCCTGGTTTGCTGGACTTCCTGATAATGGCTGCACATTAACATGCTCTGCATTAAAAAGTTGCTTTGCGCGCTCAATCGCAAGCTCTTCAACAACATCAACAAACTCATTACCCCCATAATATCTTTTTTTAGGATATCCTTCTGAATATTTATTTGTAAACACACTGCCAAGTGCCTGGAGCACAGCAACACTCACAAAATTCTCGCTGGGAATCAGCTCTACACCATTACGCTGGCGCTCAAGCTCATCCAGGATTGCCTTGTGTATGTCTGGGTCAGAATTGTTTAACATCTTATTTAGTAACTCTTATGTATTTTGCCAGCAGCGGCTGTTTTTCAGCAATAAGGTCGTACATCTGCTGTGCAAGCTTAATGTAACCCCTGTGCCCAGTCTCCCTGCTCCTCAACCTGATAAAATGGTAAAGCTGCCTGAGGTTCATCTTAAACAATGTTCTCTTCCTGTATGCTAATGGAACAATATAAGCTGCATGTTTTGGCAGCTCCTTTGCAATCTGTTCATAGCAGTCAGCTGCCTTTTTCATGACCTCATCAAACTTCTGCTGCAGGCCAGCATCTTTAATATCATCAGGAACCTCATAACCATGGCTAATTGTCAATTCCTGGTTAGTCTGGGTGCACATCCTATGCCGCTGCACATCCCTGAATATGCCATAGTCAATAAGAATGTCAAAGGTATAGTAAACATGCTCCAATTCCCTTAATGGCCTGTCATAATCACCGTATCTTTTGAGCGCCTCGTCAATCATCTTCTCCTTTTCCTCAGCATTCATGAGCTGGACATGTTTCTTAACTTGTGCATATGAATATTCTGTGAAACGGTACAGCAGTGCAGCAACCAGCTTGTTCTCTGCATCTTCATCATATTCAACAATCACAGCACCTGGATGATTCTCTAGCTTGTCAAGCTTAATGCCTGCTGCAAGCTTTTCCATTTCCTTGCAGGTTTCTCCAAGGTATTTGTTAGCATCTGTAAATTGGACAAGGGTGGGGGTTATCTTCAGTGTTTCTGTCTTAATCTCCTCACCAATTTCCTGCATTTCCTCAAGCGGGTGTGTGAGCAGTTTCACAATAGCATACTCAAGGTTGCGTGCATTGATTGTCATGCCAAGGTTTGTGAGTGTTGCAGCTGGCAGAATGCACCTGCAATTGTCCAGCGCAAGTACTTTTATCCTTACACCATATAATTTATCTGACTCATCTTCTTTCTTGGCATGCTTTGTCTTAAGGTATTCTATTGTTTTTTCAAGTATCTCAAAATAACTGTCCATCAGCATGTTTGCAGTATCCTCATATAGCTTTGCAAACTTTGAATCCATTATCTTCTTTGGCTTGAATATGCGGCTTCTGTCAAAGATTTGGTATCTGCTTGATTTTTCAGTGTAAGAAGCTAAGCGGTTATCCTCAAGAACCTTTGTAGCAAGGATTGAAACATTTTCAATTGCAATAGAAAGCACAGCATGCTCTGCTACAGATGAATGCCCATAGCCAACAACCCATCTCTCGTGGAATTTCCTTGACTTGTCTTCGTTCAGCTCTGCAGCAATCTCGTCAAATGGCCTTGGGCTGCGGCTTGTTTTGGCAAATGCAACTGCAACCACCTCTGGAGGCAGGCCTGTCATAGTATAGATTCGTCTCTTATTAGGATATTTTTCACTCGCTACCTTGATTTCACCCACCCTGGGAAGATTCAATATGCAGGTTACTTATATATTTTTTGAATAAGCAAAGGGTTAGGTTTAAATAATTTAGTGGATTAACAGATATTAAAGTGGATAAGAAAAAGTTTGAAAAGATTTTTCGCAAGATATTATACCCGCTGATTGTAATATCAATTCTATTACTTATTTTTACTATTAGGCGATTCTTAGTAGCATTTATTGTTATGGTGTTATTTATTTTTGCAAACATGCTTCTGGGAATGGTAAAAAGAGTGATAATGGTGCCTGTCGGCCTTGAGGTTGAAACACTCGGAACCATAGTGTGCTCAATGCTCTATGGTGTGGGTGCAGGTGTCTTTTTTGCGATATTCTCAATTACGCTTGGTGCCATTACCCAAAAGACACTCTCAGTATGGACTCTCGTAAAAGTTCTTGTTTACATAGGCGTAGCAATAACAACAACACTTTTCAGCCCTGCAAATATTATAGTTGTAGGCATATCCCTAACAATTGTTGCAACTGCAATAATATTTATTTTTTGTCAATTATTTTTCTCTCCAAATCTGCTCAGGAACATAGGTTATGCAGTAACAACAATAATTTTGAATTTCTTTATTTTTAAATACGCAGCTCAGCCAATAGTTAATTTACTTACCTAAATCACTCGAATGACAATATCTTTTTCCTTGACTTAGAACCAACAACAATCCTTACTTTTTTCTTTTTAAGCTTTGAGAAAAATCTGATTATTTCCTTGTTTGCCTTGTTCTTGTCAGCAGGTGCCTTGACATTCACCCTGTAAGCTTCCCTTTCCTTGTCAAAGCCAATTATCTCTGTTTTTGGAGAGTTTGGCTTGGCAATTATCTTGATTTTATTGTTAAAGTTCATAGAATCACAAGATTTTCCCGTTTTGTTATGTTCTTATATGACTTGCCGAACTGCTTTAGGATTTCTGATGTGCTCTTGCCCTTGATTTTCTTGAGCTCAGCAGATGAATAATCAGATATTGCCTTTGCAAATATCTTATTGTGATTTTTGATGTCAACAACAGCGCCTGAGCTGAAAGTTCCAGAGATATCAATAATGCCTGCTGCAAGCAGGTTCTTGCCAGCTTTCATTGCACGTGCTGCCCCGTCATCAATAATAATGGCCCCTGTTGAACGCGTGTTCTTGAGCCAAATGCGTTTCTCGCTGATTTTATGCTTTGGATAAAAGAATGTGCCAAGCTTTTCTTTCCTGAAAACCTTTTTGATAATATCTTTCTTGAAGCCATTCACAAGCAGGGTTGCAACACCTGCTTCGCCAGCAAGCTTTGCTGCCAGTACCTTGGAATTCATGCCGCCTAAGCCGTTCTTGCTTGGCTTGCCGCCAAGCTTTTCAATCTCCTTAGTAACCTCTGGCACTTCTCTAATCAGCAGGGCCCTGCTGCTGTTCGGATGCTTATCATACAAGCCATCCACATCTGTTAGGATTAGCAGAAGGTCTGCGTTGAGCTTTGTTGCTACAAGTGCAGATAATTTGTCATTGTCACCAAAGGTTATATCAATCTCATTCACAGAGATTGGATCATTCTCATTTATGATAGGCACAACACCCATCTGCAGCAGCTCGTCAAATGTGTTTTTTAGGTTAAGATATGTTGAACGGTTCACAAAAGTATCATATGTGAGCAATAGCTGCGCTGTCTTTAGATTATATTTTGAGAAAAGATTCTGGTAATTGTACATCAGACTGTTCTGGCCAACTGCTGCGCAGGCCTGCCTTAATGGAATCTTCCTGACTTTTTCATCAAAACCAAGCTCTTTCTGGCCGCAGCCAATTGCGCCGCTTGACACCATCACAATTTTTCTGCCCTTTTTCATTAAATCTACAACCTGGGCAACAATATTTTTCATCCTCTTAATGTCAAGGTGATTTCCCTTGGTTGTCAAGACATTGGTACCTATCTTAATGACAATCTTATTTACATTCTTGATTATCTCTTCGCGGTTCATTCTCTTATCTGTCCATCTCCTTGTACAATGAACTTATAGGATGTCAGCTCATTTGCGCCCATTGGTCCTCTTGCATGCAGTTTTTGTGTGCTGATTCCAATCTCAGCCCCCAGGCCAAACTCGCCACCGTCAGTGAACCTTGTGGATGTGTTCACATATACACTGCTGGAATCAACCATTGCTGTGAATTTGTCAGCATTTTTCTTGTTATTTGTTAATATTGCATCTGAATGGCCTGTGCTATACTTGTTTATGAAGCTGATTGCTTCATCAACATTCTTGACAACCTTTATTGAGATAATTAAGTCAAGGTATTCTGTGCTCCAGTCTTCTTCTGTAGCTGGTTCTACATCGATAATCTTTTGGGTTTTGTCGCAACCTTTGATTTTTACATTATTTTTCTTAAACTCCTCAGCCATATTTGGCAGGAAGTCGCCTGCTATCTTCTCATGTACAAGCAGTGTTTCTATTGCATTGCACACACCAGGTCGCTGGCACTTTGCATTAATGCAAATCTTAACTGCTTTTTCAAGGTTAGCTGAAGCATCAACAAAAGTGTGGCAGATTCCCTTGTGATGTTTTATGACTGGGATTGTTGAATTTTCTGACACAAATTTTATCAGGCCGTCTCCGCCGCGTGGAATAACCAAATCAATGTATTCATTCATCTTAAGCAGTTCATTAACCAGACTGCGATCTGTTGAATCAATAAAATGTATAACCTGCTCTGGAAGTCCAGCTTGCTTTGCTGCCTCAACAAGAAGCTTTGAGATAGTCCTGTTTGAGTTGATTGCTTCTGAACCGCCCTTTAGTATTGTTACATTGCCTGATTTCAGGCATAATCCAACAACATCACTGGTTACATTTGGCCTTGATTCATATATAACGCATATAACGCCTATTGGTGTGCTTACTTTTCTTAGTTTCAGGCCATTATACAGTGTTTTCTTTTCAAGAACCTTGCCAACTGGCTCATCAAACTCAGAAATCTGCACAAGTGAATCAGCCATTCCTTTAATTCTGTCATCATTTAAGGTTAATCTGTCCATGAGTGCACCGCTAAGTGCTTTTTTCTTTCCATCTTCAAGGTCTATCTTGTTAGCTTCAATGATTTTATCCTTATTTTCCAGCAATGCATCTGCCATAAACTTAAGTGCCTTGTTCTTGAGCTTTGAATCTGCAACACCAAGCTCTATTGCTGCCTGCTTTGCATGTTTTCCCATCTCAGTCAGATTCATTTTCCCAGCTCCCCCCCTCTTTTGACAGCTGCCTTGATAGTCTCTTCAATTATTTTCTTTATTTCTGAACTTTTAAGCACATTTATGCCAGCTTCTGTTGTGCCGCCAGGTGACATCACCTTCTTGATAAGCTCATCAGCATCCATGGATTTTTCCTTCATGAGCTTTGCTGTGCCTAAGCAAGTGTTATTAATCAATTCAAAAGCAACCTGCGAATCAAATCCATATTTTTCAGCAACTTTTGCATATGCGTCAATAAAGTAAGCAAAGAATCCAGGTCCTGAACCAGCTAAAGCTGTGAAAGCATCAAACTGCTCTTCCTTGAACTCAAATGATTTGCCAACTGAGTCAAGTAGCTTTCTTATTTGCTTTTTTTCATCATCTGGTATGTTGTCAGGAAAATAAACAGCACTTACCATTTCATTAACCTGGCATGCCATGGTTGGCATTAGCCTGACAATTTTCATTCCTTTAAACTTGCTTGTTGGAACACCAGCTGCAATTGAAACAAAAACCTTGCCTGAATCCTTGATTTCACCCAGGATTTCATCAATATTCTGCGGCTTTACGCATATGAAGATAATGTCTGACTTGTCAACCACTTCCTGGTTTGTTGCTGTAGCTATTCCTGTTTCTTTGGCAAAATCCTGCCTGTTATTCTTATCGCTGGCAACAATTTGTCCTGGCTTGACAGCTTTTGAGCTAATAAAAGAGTGTATCAGTGCCTGGGCCATGTTGCCGCATCCAATAAAACCTATGTTTATCATGATATGGTTGATAATCGCCCATAATATATAAATTTGGCTGTTTTTCAGAGGATGTCCAAAATAAGACACATTCTCATGATTTGTCTGGCATCAGTCAATAAGCATTTAAATCAAACCAAGACCCTGAAGAACATGAAAATAGCTATAATTATAACAGTTTGTAGAAGGAAATAAGGTTAGTTCTCATTGTTTTAATAAGCTTTAAAGGTGATAATTATGAAACAAAAAATAATATTAGCATATAGCGGCGGACTGGACACATCTGTGATACTTAAATGGCTCCTTGACAAGGATTATGATGTAATCTGTTATATTGGAGATGTTGGACAAGACGATGATTTAGAAGAGGCAAAGGAAAAAGCACTTAAGATTGGGGCTTCAAAGGTGTATGTTGAAGACCTTAAAGAGGAATTTGTTACAGATTTTATATTTCCTGCAATAAAAGCTAATGCAATCTATGAGGGAAGATATCTGCTTGGAACAGCACTTGCAAGGCCAGTGATTGCAAAGAAGCAGATTGAGATTGCAATAAAGGAAGGTGCAGAGTTTGTATCTCATGGTTCTACTGGCAAGGGCAATGACCAGGTAAGGTTTGAGCTGACATATTATGCGCTGAAGCCAGATATTAAGATTCTTGCACCATGGAAAGACCCTGAATTCCTGAAACAGTTTAAGGGCCGCTCTGACATGATTGAGTATGCTAAGAAGCATAACATTGATGTTAAGGCAACAGCAGATAAGCCATACAGCGAGGATGCAAATTTATTGCACATCAGCCATGAAGCTGGAATCCTGGAAGATCCAAAATACCAGCCAGAGGAGCATATCTTCAGCTACACAAAGTCTCCAAAGAATGCCCCTGATAAGGAGATAAAGATTGAGATTCATTTTAAGGATGGGATTCCAGTCAAGGTAATCAACAAAGAAGATGGAATAGTAAAGGAGAACCCACTTGAGCTTTTCATGTATCTCAACAAGCTTGGAAATGAGAATGCTATTGGCAGGATTGATATTGTTGAGAACCGTTTTGTTGGAATAAAATCAAGGGGAGTGTATGAAACCCCAGCAGGAACAATACTAAGGGCTGCGCACATGGACATTGAGGGAATTGCAATGGACCGTGAAGTTATGCGCCTAAGGGACATGCTCTCACCTAAGTTTGCAGAGATAGTATACAATGGTTTCTGGTTTAGCCCTGAAATGGATTTCCTTATGGCTGCAATTGACAAGAGCCAAGAAGTGATAGATGGGATTGTGTGTCTCTCGCTATATAAAGGCAATGTAACTGTGCTAGGGCGTGAGTCTCCAAGTTCATTGTATGATAAAGACCTATCAAGCATGGACATTGAAGGAGGCTTTGACCAAACAGACTCAAAAGGATTCATCAAGATAAATGCAATAAGGTTAAAGGCCCACAATGCAATCCTAAAAAAACATGATGTGTGGCCAATGCCTTACATAAAACATCTAAATAATGGAGGTAAGAAAAATGCCGGCAGTTGAAAAACCGAATTATATGGTGCCAATTCAGCAGATTATCAATAAGGAAGGCCTGGTTGTAATTATTGGTGGTTCTCTGAAAGACGGTTACATAAAGGACGGTCGGGTTTCTGGAAGTAACCTTAATATCCTTAATAATGGAAATGGATTTGTAGGGAAGCCAATACCTTTCTATTCTGAGAGCGGTAAAATGATTGCTATGGATTATATGGCAGTAAGTGTAGCAGGTTCAGATGGTGGAATTGCCAATGGAATATTTAAGCAGGGTAAAGAAGGTATATCAATGGCAAGTTTCGCTGCACTTGACTATTTACAATAAAATGAAACTATGGGAAAAGAACAGCAAGCTCAACAAGCAAATTGAGCAGTACACAGTAGGGAATGACCCTAAGCTAGATTTAAATTTGGTGAAATATGATTGCATAGCTTCTATTGCCCATGCAAAGATGCTGCACAAGATTGGAATCCTTGCAAAGGAAGAACTTGATAAACTAGAAGCAGAGTTGAAGAACATCATTAAGCTTTATCATGATGGCAAGTTTGTGATTAAATTAGAAGATGAGGACTGCCACACTGCTATTGAAAATCACCTCATAAAAAAGCTTGGCAATATTGGCAAGAAGATTCACACAGCTCGCAGCAGGAATGATCAGGTGCTAACAGCTCTGCGCTTGTACAGCAAAGACAAGCTAAAGCATATTGAAAAAGCAGTGCTTGAACTAGTTGCCAGCCTGAAAAAGTTGGGTGTGAAGCATAATTCAGTAGAGATGCCAGGATACACGCACAGCAGGAAGGCTATGCCATACACAGTTGGAAAATACTTTGGAGCATTCAAGGACTCGCTGCAGGATGACCTTAAGCTGCTTGCAACCAGCTATGAGCTCATTGACCAGAACCCACTTGGAAGTGCAGCGGGCTATGGAGTTAACCTTAATGTTGACAAAAAGATGACTACTAAGCTGCTTAATTTTGCCAAGGTGCAGCACAATGAACTCTACTGTCAGAACAGCAGAGGCAAGTTTGAAAGCATAGTGCTTTTTGCACTTGACCAGATAATGCTTGACCTAGGAAAGCTGGCAGGGGACCTGATATTATTTAGCATGGATGAATTTGGATATTTTAAACTTCCAGAAGAGTTCTGCACAGGCAGTTCTATCATGCCGCACAAGAAAAACCCAGATGTGTTGGAGCTTATGCGTGCAAAGGCATCTGTTGTTAATTCATATGTGTTCCAGGTAATTAATATAATCAATGGATTGCAATCTGGTTTTAACCGTGATTTTCAGCTCACAAAAGAGCCGCTCATGAAAGGCTTGGAGATAACACTTGACTCAGTCAAGGTAATGAATCTTGTTCTTTCTGGAATCAAAGTCAACAAAGAAAACTGCAAAAAAGCATGCACACGAGAGATATATAGTGTTAACAAGGCAAATGAGCTTGTCAAGAAAGGCATGCCATTCAGGGATGCTTACAAGAAACTCAAATAACAAAAACTCGTTGATTAATATTATAAGCTTAGATTATAGTCAGCGAGTTTTTGGAATTGAAAATCTTGCACAACTAGATTTTCAATAATCAGAACTTCAGCACCTTCATTGTATCTGCAACATCATCTTCCTGTACCATAAAGATTGTGTCAGTGTAACAGCTCATTGTCTCTACAATGTTGATGCCATGCTCTGCAAACTGGCTGTATAAGTAGCCCATCACACCTGGTGTTGTCTCAAGCTCAGCAGAGCTTTTAATGGTAATCTCAACAAGGTCTTTGTTTGTTTTGAGTATCTCTTTGCCAAGCTTTTCCTTAATCATGCTAAGAAATTCTTCATTTGTTGCAATGGTGATTGCATTTGCACCTTCAATTATGTGGAATATCTCTGATTTTTTCTTTATTATTCTCTGGAGCTCAAGCAGGGTCTCATAATGGACATTCTTCCTGATAACAACTGCAATAATCTTGTTCTTAAGCTCAAGATGGCTATCCTTGAGCAGGTTTATAATACTGTCCTCATGCACAATTTCCTTGCCAAGCTTTTCCTGGCAGCGTCTGCAAGATATAAGAATTGCCTCAAAAGAGCTCTTTTTTTCAGTTCCAAGTTTATCAGCTATTAATCTCGAGAGCTTGGAATAGTTAATCAAGTTCTTTTTCAGAGCATCCTTGATAGAGGGATGGTTGTTGATGTACTTCTCAGTCTCTTTTGCAATGTTCATATTGGATATAAGTCTGGTTTTATTTAAAAATGTTTTGTTTTGGACATATTAGTATATTCAATAAAGCGTAATCTTTATATATAGTTAGTGCATCTCTATTTTTCGCGAGAAAAGGAGAGAGAAATTACAAAAATCTTTTTTCTCAGCTTAGAAAAGCTAAATTGGGTGGAGCTTAGATAATATGAAGATTAAACCCCTTTCGCCAAGTTTAAGGGAAAAAAAGCGCTATTTAGCCTTTGAAATCATCTCAAAAGCTAAAATAAACAGCTATAACCCTGTAAAAGACGCTATAAAAGCTGCTTTAGGTGAAACCTTAGGAGTCATTGGCATGGCAAAAGCAGGAGCTATTTTGCTTGATGACGCCTGGAACAGCACCAAACAAAGAGGACTGATAAGGATTAATCACAAATATGTAAATGATATCAAGTTTGCCTTAATGAAAATAAAGAAAATCAAGAACCAGGATATCATATTCAGAAGCCTTGGAGTAAGTGGAATAATCAAAAAGGCTCATGATAGATATATTGCATCTTGAAAGGAGGTAAGAGCAAAATGCAACCAATGCAACATCAAATGATGGGATATGACCGGGCAATTACCATGTTTTCACCAGATGGAAGATTGCTGCAGGTAGAATATGCAAAAAAGACAGTAAAGCAGGGCAGTGCAGCTATTGGAATGGTGTGCAAGGACGGAGTGCTGCTTGTGACAGACAAGAGGATTGTGGACAAGTTTATTGTTCCAGAATCTGTTGAGAAGATATTCCAGATAGATGATCATATTGCTGCAACAGCATCAGGCATATTATCTGATGCAAGGGTGCTGGTTGAAAGGGCGCAGATAAAGGCACAGCAGCATACAGTTACATATGATTCTCCTATTGACACACTGGCTATTGTAAAAGATATTGCTAATCTGAAGCAATTATGCACACAGAGCGGTGGCCTGAGGCCGTTTGGCGTGAGTCTGCTTGTTGCAGGTGTTGACGAAGATGGTCCAAAGCTGTTTGGCACAGACCCAACAGGAATCTTTTTCCAGTATTGGGCAACGTCAATCGGTGAGGGAGATTCAGATATTGAAAAGATATTTGAAAAAGAATATAAGAAGGAGATGAACATTGAAGATGGGCTCAAGCTTTCGCTTAAGGCTCTTAAGAAAACACTTGGTGACGATTTCAGCATAGTTAGATTAGATTGTGTTTATATCAAAACCAGTGAGAAAAAGGTGAAGAGATTCTCTGAAGGCCATCTTTCTAAGATTGCTAATCAGAGCAAAAAGAAGTGAATACAATGGCAGGAATAACCCATGACAAGGAAAGGGTATCCCTTAATCTTGCAAAATTGAAGAAGGAGAACCAAAACTTTGAGGTTGTTATAGATTCTGATGCTGCTGTTGCATTCAAGGAAGGAAAGGACATTGACATCAGGGACATTGTAAAGTCCCATGAGATTTTCTCAGATGCGCAGAAAGGCAATGTTGCGCCTGAGAACATCATGAAGAACATATTCAACACAACAAACACCCTTGAGGTTGCCAAGATAATCATCAAAGAAGGAGAAATTCAGCTCACTGCCGAATACAGGCAGCAGCTGAGAGAGAAGAAAAAGAAACAGATTATTGAGATTATCCATAAATATGGGGTTGACCCAAGGACACACGCACCGCACCCCACATTAAGGATTGAGAATGCAATTGAGGAAGCCAAGGTCAAGATTGATGAATTCAAGAACGTAGATGAACAGGTTCAGGACATACTATCTAAACTCAGGCCAATACTTCCAATAAAGTTTGAGATAAAAGAGATTGCAGTCAAAATACCTGGAGATTATGCTGGCAAATCGTCGCCGATTGTGTACAAATTCGGCAAGGTGCTAAGAGAAGAATGGCAGCGTGACGGTAGCTGGGTGTGTGTGGTTGAGCTTCCAGCTGGACTGGAAGAAGAGCTTTATGATCAGTTAAATAATCTGACACACGGCAATGTTGAAAGCAAAGTGTTAAAGACAAAGTGAGGAGAGAAAAATGACAGAACCAAAAGTTAAAGATAATGATGTTGTGGTTCCTGGAGAGGAACTTGCATCTGGCATGGGATACCTACCCGGACAAGGCACTTATCGTGACGGTGATAAGATAAGAGCAAACAGGCTTGGCTTGGTGCATATTGATGGCCGGGCAATTAAGCTTGTGCCTCTTGCAGGAAGATATCTTCCAAAGAGCGGAGATGTAATCATCGGAAAAGTAAGGGATGTGACATACAGCGGCTGGATTATAGACACAAACAGCGCCTACAGGGCAATGCTGTCCCTAAAAGATGCAACCAATGCATACATACGAAAGGGTGCTGACTTAACCAAGTTTTATAGTTTCGGCGATTATGTTGTTGTAAAAATATTTAATGTTACAAGCCAGAACCTGATTGACCTTTCAATGAAAGGCCCAGGGTTAAGAAAGCTTGAGCAGGGAAGGGTTATCACTGTAGACCCAAGCAAGGTACCCAGGATAATCGGAAAAGAAGGCTCAATGGTCTCAATGATTAAGACACAGACCAACTGCAGGATAACTGTGGGACAAAACGGCGTTATCTGGATAAGCGGTGAGCCAAAGAACGAGATTATGGCTGAGGGTGTAATCAGAAAGATTGAAAGAGAGGCTCATGTTCCAGGCTTGACTGACAAGATTAAAAAAGAACTTGAGAAAACTAATAAAGGTGAACAATGATGACATACTCAAAAAGATTAGACGGACGAGGATTTGAGGATATAAGAGAGATGGAAGCAAAGGTAGGGGTTGTCAAGAACGCTGACGGCTCTGCAATGTTCAGGATGGGCAAGACAATTGCCTATGCAGCTGTCTACGGCCCAAAAGACCTTTACCCAAAATTTCTTCAGGACCCGGAGAGGGGCATACTTCGTGTTAACTATAACATGATGCCATTCTCAGGAATGGGGGACAGAGTGAGGCCAGGACCAAGCAGACGATCCAGGGAAATCGGAATGGTAAGCAAGAATGCGTTGCTGCCTGTGATTAACCTGACTGATTTTAAGAATGCGGTGGTTGATGTTTTTATTGAGCTTCCGCAGACAGATGCTGGCACAAGATGTGCAGGAATATGCGCAGCTTCGCTGGCATTAGCAGACGCAGGCATTACAATGCGCGATTTGGTAGCATCTGTCTCAATAGGCAAGATTGGCGATAAGCTTGTTGTTGACCTAACCTATGATGAGGAAGCAATCAAGGATATGGATGTCGCAGATATTCCAGTAGCAGTTATTCCAAGCACAGGTGAGATTAGCCTGCTGCAGATGGACGGAATCATCTCAAAAGAAGAGATTACAGAAGCAATTGAGATGGCAAAGAGGGCCTGTGTTAAGATTAATAAGGTACAGGTTGATGCACTGAAGAAGAAGTTTGAGGTAAAGAAAAATGAGTAATAATCATATTGCTAGCCACGTTGAAAAGACACTAGACAAAGGGATGAGATATGACAACAGGAAACTGCTTGATTTCAGGAAAATAACATTAGAAACTGGGGTGTCAGTCAATGCAGAAGGAAGTGCAAGGGTAACCATCGGTGATACAGAGGTGCTTGCAGGTGTAAAGCTTGACCTTGGAACGCCATACCCAGACATACCTGATCAAGGAGTTATGATGGTTGGAGCTGAGCTCCTGCCAATGTCAAACCCCAAGTTTGAACCTGGACCACCAAGCATACATGCAATTGAGCTTGCAAGGGTTGTTGACAGGGGCATCAGGGAGAGCGGAACCATAGATACCAAAAAGCTATGCGTAAAAGAAGGCGAGAAGGTATGGATGATGTTGCTGGACTTGATTCCTATAAATGATGCAGGCAACCTGATGGATGCATTTGGTCTGGCTGCGCTTGCTGCTCTGAATGACACTACGTTTCCTAAGTTTGACAGTGAAACTGAAAAAGTTGACTACAAGGAGAAGACAGACAAGAAACTTGAGCTGTCCAAGCTTCCTATTCCTGTAACTGTCTATAAGATCGGAAAGAATGTTATAGTAGACCCACTTACTGATGAGGAGGAGGCAATGGATGCAAGGCTTACTGTATCATCAACTGAAGACGGCAAGCTGTGCGCACTGCAAAAGGGCGGTGACATTACATTGAGTGTTGAAGACATCAAGAAGATGATTGAGATTGGAATCGATAAGGGTAAGGAGCTAAGGAAGGTGTTTGAAAGTGCCAAGTGAAGAATATACCAAATATGAAAGGGCAAGGCTCATTGGCAGCCGGGCTCTGCAGATTTCAATGGGTGCTCCTTTCACCGTAAAGCTCGGTGAAAAGGAGCTGAAAAGGATTAAATATAACCCAATTGAGATTGCAAAGCTTGAGTTTGCGCAGGATGCCCTGCTAATAACAGTCAAAAGGCCGTTCCCAGAGATTAAGACTAAAGAAGAGAAAAAATGAGAGAAATCTCTGACGAGAAGCTTTCTAATTATTTTTCTATTACTCAGCAGGCGCTGGACAAAGTCAAGATAGTTGCTGAGGGTAAGTGGAAGAAGGTTGCAGAGGATTTCCTTGACATGGCGCAGCGTTATTTCTCTGACGCAAAACATTTCAAGGAAAAAGGAGATATTGTAACTGCATTTGCTGCTCTGAACTATGCCCATGGCTGGCTTGATGCTGGTGCCCGCGCAGAATTCTTTGATGTTGACCACGACAGCAGACTGTTTACTGTTGATTGATTTTATTTCTTCTCAACTGTTGGATAAATCCCTGGCTCCATAAATACTGTGTCTGTCTTGACAGCTATGCCTTTTTCCTTCAGCATGTTTTTTGATGTGAGCTGTGCCTTGCCAACTGCTATGAGCTCGCCTTTCAGAGTAAGAATTGCCACATTCTGGTCAGGTTCAATTGCCTCTTCAAGCTTTGCTATACCTGGCAGTTTGAGATTTGCCCCGTGGCACAGGCTGTTAACAGATGTGTCTAACACCCAGATTTTTGGAAGGTGCTCTATTGCATTCTCAGGTGGCTGGATTATCTTAAGAATATATTTTTCATTGCCTTCTTTAAAATAATGATACGCATCTGTTAGGTCCTGAAGCGTACACAACGTATCTTCGTTAAATGGCCCAGCTTTTGTCCTAATCAACTCTGCCATGTGAGCTCCTGTTCCAAGCTTTTTTCCAATGTCATGGCAATTTGATGAAACAAAACCAGTCTCAATTAGAAAATTATGGGAAACTGGGACTGTCATGTCGTAGACATAATTGGTTCCTTGGATTTTCTGAACAGACTTAACCCTTTCAATAATAAAATCATCAGGGGGTGATAGCTTTGTTATTTTTGAAGCTTTTGTGTAAAACCCCTTTGTAATTGGGATATTGCTTGATAGAACTCTATGTAAGTTTCCACCTAATTTATGCAATTTAGATTTATTCTTTCTAATGACTTCTTTATAATGAAGAGCAACATAATAATGATTATTTACCCCTGAATTATATTTTAAACTAAGAATCTTCTTGAATTTTTCTAGTTTTTTAGGGTGATTTGTTCCAATATCTTTGATAAACCTTCTCTCAGCAGCAATGTTTCCAACTGATACCTCATACATAATATATTTCCTTCCAGAATGTTGGACATTCCTTCTGAATATTCTATTTGGAATCTGAATCTTCAGAAGCATCTTGTGTAATCTTGTAGCATCATTATGACTAATTGTATGAAGGCATATTTTGGTTTTTGGAGTTGTTAGATTCATTTTTTTCTTATAATAAACTGATCCATCCCCTTCAAAATACCCTTTTAAAAAAAACCGAATTAAATTAGGTTCAGAATTTAGAATTGGAAGCAAATCTGAATCTTTTTGTGGGCTTTTAATGCCCAATGAAGCTGCTATTGTAGCAAGAAAACTATTAGAGGTATCTAATTGAAATAATTCTGGCCTTATCTTTTTTTTAGATATTGGTATATTTGGGAATAGTTTTTTGTAAGTTTTTAAGAATTGGTCAATTAGTTTTTCGTTTTTATTGTGAAATTTTATTTTTGTATACCTAACAGAACCTTTTTCTCGAGTATTGTTCCCATCAGAAGCAATTAGCCCTAAGAGATAGAAAAAATCCTCATTTAATTCCTTAATTTTGATAATTTTACCTTTTTGTGTTTTAAATGTATGGATGTCCCTCTTAACTTTTTCATATATTCCAGCAAGTTTAAGATGATGGATAGTTATTGCATAATTAGATTTAGATAAAAATGCTTTTCTATCCAACTTAAGTTCTCTATACATTGCCCTAATACTTCCGTGCTTGGAGATAAATGCTTTTTTGCATTGGTTTCTAATATTTTCTTGTTGAATAAGATAATTATCATCCAACAAATCAGCTATCACAATCTCCTGATTACAATCTGGAATAACAAGACTCTTTACAAGGTAATCTCCTTTTTTGATTAATTGCGCTTCAATCATTTTATATCTGTCTTTTTTAGAAACAAGAAGTTCATGATCGGGTGTAGCAATAAAGCTGATGCCTA
Organism: Candidatus Aminicenantota bacterium; assembly: GCA_017610325.1. GTDB lineage: Archaea > Nanobdellota > Nanobdellia > Woesearchaeales > JAFCCF01 > JAFCCF01. The sequence goes on from JAFCCF010000019.1 coordinate 16,698, forward strand.
ACTCGGTTGCAATCTTAATTAATTTTTTAGGAGAAGGTAGTTTCTGAATTGCTGATGGATTCTTTTGAATAATTTTATCATTTTGCATTGAATATATTGCTTTTGGGAGTGTGCAAAAACGGTTAATTGGAATAAAACCATCTTTTGTTATGATCTCTGTATCTGGGTGTAAACATAGTTTTCTAATATATGTTCCTGCTTGGCACCCAACCCTGAACAACACATCCTTTTCCTTGATTTCAAGGATTTCAAGATAATATATTTTTCTTTCCCTGACCTGCCTCTTTATAGCTGACTTGATTGGAGGCAGCTGCTTGATTTTGCCTACAAATTCCTTACAAACCTTTTTGATTTTATCTTCCTTGACTTCTTTGTGCAGGTGCATGATAGCAACATATTCTTTTCCTGCCTTGAGAAGATACTGACTCACCCTGGTTGCCCTACCAAGTGCAATTGCAAGCACACCTGTCACCTTTGGGTCAAGTGTTCCACTATGCCCTGATTTCTTGATTTTAAGAATCTTCTGAACATACGCTGAAACCTGGTGGCTGGTTGGGCCTTTTGGCTTGTCAATGTTGACAATGCCATAGTTGATAAGTTCCTCAGCTGGGCGCCTGTCTGGGTATGCGCCAAACTTTGGACTTGTCTCAACTTTTTTCTTAGTGAGAATTTTTCTCTCAATTTTTTCAAATGGCAGGTTGCCCATCTTAAACACCCTTTACCAAGAAATGAAATGTGCTGCTACCTGTAAGTGTTATAACTGTGACAATCACAGCTGCAATCAACACACCAATTATTGTTGCTATCATAAATTTTTTATAATTCAATCCTATTAAATAAGCTGCAAGTGCCCCAGAATAAACTCCTGAGCCTGGGAGGGGCACTCCGATAAACAATGCCACCGAAAGTTCTCCCCACCTCTTAACAAACTTGTTGATTTTTTTCTGCACTCTCTTTTCATATGATTTGTAGCATCGCTCAATGATTTTGATTTTGGTAACTAAATGCATAATTTTGTCAATCAATAGATAAACAACCCATCCAAGTAGAATGTTTGTGATAACACATACCAGGAAAACAAGAATCCAGTTCTGCTGCAGCACCAGAATCCCATATGGAATAGATGCCCTAAGCTCAAGTGCAGGCACAAGGGTTAGTATAATCATTACCAGGATTGGGTTTATTGCAAGGAGTGATTCAATGAATGTCATAGTTTAACCTGTTTTGTCTTTTCTTTAATATATTTATCTTTTATAATGTCCTTGAAAAACTTATCTGCTGCCCTGTATTTTCTTTTTTCAGTTG
>JAFCCF010000052.1 GCA_017610325.1 Candidatus Aminicenantota bacterium
ATTTTCTTTTTTCAGTTGCAAAGATTTTTTTTTTTTTTTTAACTGTCTTTTTGTGCTTTTTCTTGAATCTCTTGACATGCTCTGTTTGATTGAGTGGCGGGCCAATTAATGTTATCTCTACAGAGAGCTGCTTTGGGTCTACAATATACCAGAACATTGCTTTCTGCTTCTTGTTCCAAGTCCAGCCAGAGTCAATCACCTTAAAATAATTGAACGCAAGCTGTTTCTTTATGTACTCATATGCTTTTAGCAGTTTTGCACCCACAACATCTTCCTTGCCGCTCTTTGCATCAACATCCAGCAAAAAAAGCTTGTTTTTCCCAGCTTCCTTCTTGAGCATCTGTTTTGTTATCTGCTTTTTCTCAAAGAATGTTTCACTGGGTTTTTTAAGGAACTGTTTTGCAGCTTGCTTGAATATTTCATATTTTTCCCTGTTCACAGCTGCAGCTGCATTTCTTGCAGGAAGAATTGGGTCAATAACTATCAATGGGCTAATGGTTTTTGATTTATTTAGCTGGTTTAGTGCCCTGCCATGATAATAATCGTCATGGTCTATAACTTTCCTGTCAGGCCACTTTGTTGCATGCCTCAGGAGCTGGAGAAATCCATTGTAATAGATAACTAATATGTCAAGCACATGGCCAGAAAGGCCCATGATATATGATTCTGCACCATAGCAGTTGTTTGCTTTGCAAAACTGCTTTGCCAGCCTGATGTCATCTGCATATTTTTTTCCATTTTTCCTGACCCAGTCAACATGCAAAGGACTCATGTCAGTTACATTTACTGCTTTTTTTGGATCTTTTATGTCAAGCACAGGCACAATCTCAAATGTCATACCCTTTTTCCTTAGCTGGAAATAATCCCTGCTGCCATGCACCTTTACTACCTTTAATGGCCTGACTATCTTAGCAAGTATTTTGGATATGTCTTTCTCCCTGTATGAATAATCAAACTTAACAAAGATATCAATGTCATAATCATCCTTAATCAGGGTCTGCTTTGCATAGCTGCCGCCTGCAACAGCAGCTGCCTTTACCTTGCCTTTCTTCAGCAGTGCATTGATTTTCTTTAGCACTGCATCTACCTCAGGCTTGATTTGCCCCATGTCTGGCTTCAACTGCTTAGCTACTTTGTCAAGTAATTGCATAGAGGAAAAAAAGGAAGAGCTTTATAAAAAGCTTATGATTTTTATTAGCCGGGGGGTGTGGGGGTGGGTGTAACTTAGAAGTAGTTAGTATAAAAAAATATATAAAGGAAATCAATAATCCCCTTATTTCTAACAAGGGAATGGTTTGACTGGGGAACAAAAAGAGCTACGAGTAAAGTATTTTATGCCCTAAGTGGCAGATTTTTATTTGGTAATTATTTAATCTAAACTAGATTATTGGCCATTACAAGGAGAAATAAAATTTAGACTTCAGTAATGGTTTATATCGTAAAGCTTTTAAACGGGGGAGCGTTACTTTCACTAAAAAGGGTGATATCACCCAGGGAATTCTGGGATTATTAGAATGGCAAGTCAATTAGGTATTCAGAAGAGAAAACAAGGGTATTTCCCAATACTGGAAAAATTCAGGGTAGACATACCACTGGCAACAAAAAAGCATTATCCTAATGTTGATTTTGTTGTAGAGGGTGAGCTGCCTGATAAGATAAAAGAACATCTACCAATATTTGGATTTAGAATAGGTCTTAGACCTGAGTTCTATGCACTGAATTCTGGGGGAAGAGGGATCTTGCTCTCAGATGGCAACACACACTTAAGGTTCAAAGGCAATGACCTTGATGGTTCTATAACAATGAAAGTTGCGCAGTCACCAAAGACGCATATAAATGATATCAGGACGGTAGCTGAAAAAGTGGCAATGATGCACTTTCCGCTTGATATGCTAAATATAGGTGACAGATATGAACTGCCAAGTTTCAGTGATAAGCCATTCTCATTTTTTCAGGATGAAGCTGTCACAAATGAACATATGGTTAGCGACATACTTGGATATGGATTTGAACAGAAGGGCTTCAATAGGCCCTATAAGTTTAAAGCAAAGATTACCTATCCAGATATCGAATGGCGATTCAAGCCTTGCTCAACTCTGGTGTTTGAGCTTCCAAGCCCTGAGAGTGACCTCAGATTTGAGGAACTGTATAGGCTTGCATTTTTGCATTTGAAATTTGCATCTCCAAAGCAATTAAGAGATATTAATGATGATTTTGTTGAGCTTGGGCGCAAGCTTACAACCTGGCACGGCTTTGTATCAAAATTAATGGCTGATAATCTAATGGTTCCAACTTCTTCATCTCACCAGCATCAGAATTATGTGCTCTGTCATGTGACAGATACAGAAGTTGGTGCCTCTAGAGTAGACCACACCTCAACAATATTTGACAGATATAAGTCTCCAGATTATGCAAAGAGGATGGAATCAGATCAGCTATTCTTTTCAAACCTGCAACTATTCCTTATTCATGCACTTTATCTTGCAGACCAGGGATATGTTATAGATAAGAAAAGATACACTGGTTATTTCGACAGAGCATATAAGTGGCATGAGGGATTCCAGCCTGATGAGGTACCGCCAACAATCCCATTCTTCAAACAAATGGACCAAGCTTTTAAACAAGGCTATGATAATAAAGATCCTATTCCTATTCCAGAACAGGACCTGGTTGACATTGTCAACAGAATTGCAGCTGTTGAGATGGACATTGAACACCAAAGAAAGGTTACCATGTATCAAAGGGATATCATGAGAAAATCTTCACAACAGCAAGTAACAAGGAGAATCCCAGGCAGAAGGAACAGATAGGCGTAAAGCTTTTAAACATTTAATAATATCTTTCTTTTATGAAATATGATGTGTTTGGGATTGGCAATCCGCTTGTTGATTTGCTTGTCAGGGTAGACCATACAATTCTTGCTGAGCTTAACCTGAAAAAGGGCTCAATGCACCTGTTGGATGAGAAAGATGTGCTTGCTATGCTTGAAAAGCTGGACAAGGATAGTATAAAAACCGTTCCCGGAGGCTCTGAAGCAAACACAATAGCCGGTGTTGCATGTCTTGGCGGAACTGTTGTATTCTGCGGCAAGGTTGGAGATGATGAGCATGGCCGATATTATGAAGAAACACTGAATAACCAAGGTGTCAAGCCAAACCTTGCAAAGTCACAGTTGATAACAGGCAAGGCAATCACATTTATCACACCAGATTCTGAGAGAACCTTTGCAGTGCACCTTGGAGCTTCTGTTGAACTTGAGAAAGAGGATGTGTTTGAACATGAACTTGCTGATAGCAGATTCCTGCACCTCACAGCTTACCAGCTTGAAGACCCAAGGCTAAGAGAAACAGCACTGCATGCAATGGGACTTGCCAAAAAACACAATGTAAAAATCTCAATTGACCTTGCAGATGCGCATCTTATTAAGAGGACAATTGAAGACCTAAAGAAGATTACCAAGGAAAATGCATATATTGTATTTGCAAATGAGACAGAGGCAGAGGCATTTACTGGCAAGCAACCTGAAGATGCCTTACATGAACTTGCAGAGTATGCAGATATTGCAGTTGTCAAGATTGGCAAGAACGGCAGTATGATTAAAAAAGATGGCAAGGTGCATAAAATAAAAGCATTTCGCGTAGATGCAGTTGACACAACAGGTGCAGGTGACATGTATTCTGCTGGAATCCTTTACAGCCTTGCCCAGGGCTATGATTTAGATAAAGCAGGAAAGATAGCAAGCTATGCAGCTGCAAAGGTTGTTGAGAAGATGGGTGCAAGGCTTGACAAGAACTTGAAACAAGAAATAGAAAACCTATAATTCTTCCTTGATGTTAACTGTTGCAACCATTGTCTGGGTCTTCTTAATGCCAGTATCATTCCTGAATTTGATTACAAAGTTGTTAAATTCTTCAATATCAGTAAACTTGAGCTTCAGCAGTAGATCATACTCGCCTGTAACCCCAAACACCTCGCGGATGTGGGGATTCTTGAAATGTATCTCCTCAATCTGCTTATCAGAGCTTATCAGCATGAAAGCAATAAAGTTTTCACCAACTGCCCTATTGTTGAGTTTAAGGGTAAACTTCTCAATAATATTATTTTTCTCAAGCTTGCGGATGCGCTCATGTACAGTGCTTGGCCTGAGCTTTGTCTTTTTTGCAATGTCGCGAATGCTCTGCCTACTATTCTTCCTGAGCTCGGCAATAATTTTATGGTCTTTCATGTCAAGCTTCATGAAGCCACCTCAAAGCTCTTGGTGATGTAGAGCATGTAGATGAGTATGAAAAACTCAGCCAGGAGTACAAGTGCACTGAGAAGTATGGCTGTCTGAAGGGAGAACAGCTCTGCCAAATAACCAAGGAAAGGAGATGCAGCAGCTACGATGAGTGATTTTGTTGCGATTTGGATTGACATGATTGTGGCTCTTCTAAACGAAGAAACATGCTCGTTGATATAGTTGCTAATTACTGGTTCGATAAAACCGTAGAAAAACATGATTATTATTGGAAACACAAGGCCAATAGGACTTTGGACAAGACCCATAAACAAGATGCCAACCATGGAAAGTATCACCATAGAGATAAGGGTTTTTTTCTCGCCAAGAAAATTCTCAATGATGTGGGAAAACTTTGCTCCAAGGGCCTCAACCCAGAATGCTGCCAAGTAGATATAACCAAAAGCATAGATCGGGATTCCAATTCCCTGGAGGTATGGCTGCATGAAATAATAAGCCATATGAATCATACCTGTCAGGACAGCAAAATAGAGTATAAGGCTCCTGACGCGCCTGTGTTTCATTGAGAAGATAAGAGAATCTTTCAGTTGTTCAAACTGCCCCTTGCCTGATCTATGCCTATGTGGTTCTGTAAATCCAAGAGGGATAAAAACAGCAATAAAGAAAGGTATCAGACTTATGTAAAACACATTTCTAAAACCAGTCTGAGCAACCAAGCCGCCAATAAGACCTGCAATTCCAATCACAAGCAGTGTAATAAACGCTGCATTGCCCCATATCTTCTTGTACTCGTCGCGCCTGTCAAGCTCAATAAGGGTGTCATAGATAAAGGCAGGAGCAGCGCCTGCATTAAGAGCCCATGCAGCTGCAAAAATAACCTCTGCTATGATAAATTGATACAACTGTGTGCTCAGGCTGTAGATAAATGTTGCAATTAATAAGCTCAAAGATGAGAGTAGTATAGATTTCTTTCTTCCAATGTTATCTGCAAGAAGGCCACCAGGAATAGTAAGGATTACTGATGTAGCCATGTATATGGCTTGTATTCCAAATGCCTGGGCAAGAGTCAGGCCATTATCCATAAGGAACAGGAAATAGATTGGCAGTATGAAGAAAAAACTCTGGACAGCTCTGTAGATATAGTATTTTTTTATATTGGCCTCTAGCTTGGCCTTTGGTATATGATTATCCTTTGGTTGCCCAT
>JAFCCF010000053.1 GCA_017610325.1 Candidatus Aminicenantota bacterium
ATTCTGTTTAGGAGTAACTACCAACAGATAGTAAAAACCCAAAGATTTATATATGCCTGGTGTTTTCTCAGATACTATGTCAGATTTAGATAAACACATGAAAGAACTTGTGGGTGATGCTGGTTTTGAACAGGTTGCTCAGGATGCAGAAAAACATTTTAATCAGATACTTAATCATTCTACTCTTTTTCAGGATTATCTTGATAAGATAGAACCAGAAACCAGTTCATTAATTGCAACGCAGCCAATGTATGATGCTTATAGAAAAATTGACCGAAACCATGTAAACTTGATTGGTGATATTAATAAACTAAGATATCTATTAAAAAAAGAACATGATAAATCAAAGAAAGATTCTCTTACTGAGAAAATATTACAATACGTAGACCGAAATTCGCAAGCTTTTGAGCTCATAGACACATTGCATATAGCTGGAATCTACACGCTCCACCCACAGCTTATTGACCACATAAACCAAAAAGCAGAGCAATACATTGAGCTTTTTCCTAAAAACGAGCAAGGAAAACTGTATAAGCTCTTTGAAAAGATACAGGAAACAGAGATAATGAATGACCTTCGCTCACTCTATAGAGAAGCATGTGACTATGAAACTCTTAAATCAGCAGTCACAGAAGAACTAGCAAGCCAGCAAAAGGCCTTCACTGACCCGGGTAGGATAGATATTATCGAGAAAAGGATACAGAGAATCAACACTGAGACTAAAAAGATCGAGACAGTAATGGGATTATATAGTTCATTCATTGAATCTGTTGAAGAGCGTGGTTTATATTCAAAATTTGAACTGCTTGACCAACTTATGGCCATGAGCCTTGATGAGTATCTTAATCAACTTGAAACAATGCAAGGAATATATCCTATCCAATTAGAAACAATAAGAGATGGCAATGATTTTGGGAATACAATCAAGGAAATGAAACAAGGCATTAGGAAAGTTGATAGTACCTTGGACACATACAACCAGCTGATGGATTCTATCCTTGCATCATATCCGGATGATAAGAGCAAAGACAACTAAACAGAAAGGTTTTTATATTTCTTCATCAGAAGTTTTTACATGCTCAAATATATTAACTTGGGCTACAAACCAAAAAAGAGGGATGTAGTAGTAGAATATTATGTAGAGCCTAATGGTATTTCTCTAGAAAAGGCCTGCGAGCAGATTGCAGCTGAAAGTTCTATTGGAACATGGACAACAATCAGCACCATGAACCCAACTATTGCAAAAAAACTTAGACCAACTGTTTTCTCAATCAATAAAAGAACAAAGGAAGTCAAGATTGCGTATCCTCCTGAATTGTTTGAAGCTGGTAATATGCCAGAAATCCTTAGCAGCATAGCAGGCAACATTTTTGGCATGAAGGTTATCAAATCCCTAAGGCTGCAGGACATTCATTTTCCAAAACAATTCGTTGACTCATTCCGCGGTCCGAAGTTTGGAATCACAGGCATTAGGAAACTGTTGGGAGTCAAGAACAGGCCGCTTGTTGGCACAATTGTCAAGCCAAAAGTCGGGCTGAATGCAAGGCAGCATGCAAAAGTAGCATATGAAGCATGGCGGGGCGGCTTGGATGTTGTAAAAGATGATGAAAACCTAAGCTCAATGAAGTTCAACAAATTTGATGACAGGATTAAGCTCACGCTCAAGCTAAGGGACAAGGCAGAGCAGGAAACAGGAGAAAAAAAGATTTACATGCCAAACATCACTGCTGAGACAAATGAGATGCTAAGACGCGCTGGTGTTGTTAAAAAGTTCGGCGGGGAATATATCATGGTTGATATTCTCACAATTGGCTGGGCTAGCCTGCAGACAGTTAGAGAAGCAAACCTTGGCATGGTTATTCATGCACACAGGGCAATGCACGCTGCACTAACAAAAAATCACAAACACGGCATCAGCATGCTCACAATTGCAAAGATTTCAAGATTAATTGGTGTTGACCAGCTGCATATTGGCACTGTGAATGTTGGCAAGATGGTTGGCTCTGAGGAAGAAGAGCTGCACATTGAGCATGATATTGAAGATAAGTTCATGTCAAAGAATGAAAAAGGTCATGTGCTTGAACAAAGCTGGTATAACATAAAGCCTGTGCTTGCAGTTGCAAGCGGAGGTTTGTACCCTGGCTGTATACCCAAACTAGTAGAAAGGATGGGCAACAATATAGTGATACAATTCGGCGGAGGATGTCATGGCCACCCAAAAGGCACAAGAAAAGGCGCAACTGCAATAAGGCAGGCACTGGAAGCAACCCTTTCAGAGATTCCACTCAAGGAATATGCCAAACTCCACCCTGAGCTAAAACTAGCCCTTGACAAGTGGGGAATTGCTTAATTTTGCGATAAATTTAAATATCTTTTATCCTAAAATAAGATAATAAGTGGGATATAGTATATAAAAACAAAAAGAGGAGGTGTTGTATATGGTGATTTTTGGAGAAGCTCTAGCTGACCCGTTTGTAACAATATGGAACAGTTTTGTGAAATTAGCGCCAGGCGTTGTTGCCGCAGTAGTAATTTTGATTGTTGGTTTCATCGTTGCTGAGATAGTGTATAAGGTATTAATAAAATTATTTGAGAAAGTAAAGATGGACAAGTTCCTTGTTCACAAAACTGCAATCTCACGCGTGATTGGCAACTTAAAACTGTCAAACTTTCTGGCCACAATACTAAAGTGGTTCACGTTTGTGCTGTTCTTACCACCAGCAGCAGCATTGGTCCAGCTAAGGTCAATATCCACGTTCTTGATGGACCTGGCATACTGGATTCCAAACCTGATTGTGGCAATAATAATAATCCTGCTTGGATTGTTTGCAGCCAACTATGTTTCAGAGAAGATGCATGAAACCAAGGCAAAGAGCGTTGGTGTTTTTGCAGAGCTTGCAAAGTTCATTATCATTATTGTTGTTGCAATGATGGCTCTGAGACAGATTGGAATTGATGTTTCACTTGCAGAGAACAGCTTCCTGATCATCCTTGGCGGTGTGATGCTGGCACTTGCAATAGCATTTGGCCTTGGCATGAAGGATGATGCAAAGGGAATCATTAAGAAGATGAAGAAGCATCTTTAAATTTTTAATTTTTTTATTTTTTCTTTATTTTTCTCAAACTTTTTGTTTGTTTCTCTTACAAGTATATTAAGATAGCTGTCATTAACGAGCAGCTTTCCTTTCTCAGCTATAATCGTGTCAATCTTTTCTGTGCTACAAATCTCAACAATCATCTTTCGTGTGGACTGGATTCCAGAACGCTTGAACCCAATGCTGCGGCCAAGTTTAACCAGTTCTTCAGCTGATTCAATATTCCTACATGCAACATGCAGGATAAGTGGCTCAAACCTAAACCACACCTGGTTTTTTGGCAGTTTTTCTAGTGCATCCTTGACTTGTTTAAGTGAAATCTTACTATGGGACATAAAAATGCAGTCTGCCTTATGCTTTTTTCCTGTCTCTGACTGTGCCAGGAGAACAATTCTACCAGAACAGCTACTGGTTGTGTAGAAGTCATTCTTTGAGTTAATATCTTCAACAAGTTTTGCAATTGGCTTGTCAACTGAACCTTTTTTTGACTTGTCAAACTCAATTATCTTTTTCAGAGCAACTTTCTTATCATTATCAAAACCCATAATAAATAAGAAGTCAGAAATGGTTTAAATTACTTTTGCAGGAATTTTTCCATTTCCTTGACAAAAGCCCTTGCATTTTTGTAGTATTTGTCAAACTGCGCCCCAGATAATTCCTTTATCTCTCTGTGCACAATCATCTTAAACAGAGTATAAAACTGGCGCATTGTGTTAACATATTTTTTGTTCAGCAGTTTTTTCTTTACAAGCCTCTCATTAAGAAGTTCTGCAACACTCTCTGGCCTTGGCGGAATGCCACCAGTTTTCATTATTGCAGCATGCGCTGAGTCAATCACAGCCCAGTACAGGTCAATGGTTGCCTGTAACATGTGCCATTTCGCATTGTGTATTGTCCTTGATGACCTGGCATAATATGTCCAGATGCTTTCTGCAGTTGGCCTAATCCTGCCCTGGAACAATAATTTCTGCAGTGGCTCAAAGAAACCAGAGTCTATTAACGGAACACCATCCCTGATTATGTTGATTCCAATTGGGTCTCCTGCTCTGACATATTCCCAGAATGTGCTGAACTTTATTGTGGTTACATGTATTTTTGGTGAGACCTCACCAATTAGCCTCTCAACAATAATCCTGTATGTTTCCACAATCTCTGCAGTCAGCTTGATTGTAACATCATCAATAATCAGCATGATGTCAATGTCACTGCCTTTTGTTGGCTCTGGCTTTTTCATGGTGCTGCCAAAGAGTACAATTGCCTTGAGAAAAGTTCCAAACTCCTTGTAAACCTTCTTTGCAAAGATATAGGCAATATCAATATTATGCCTACTATACTTTCGACTATTGGGGCGTTCTCTTTTTTCTACTTTAAACTCTACCATAATATATTACCAAGGTAAAAATTGTGGCAATACTTTATTAAGTTTGTTAACTCTCAAAGGATAGTAAAGAAAAATAGATCGATTAGGGATGTTTTGAAGCTCTTGGGTGATATTTTATGAAAAAAGCTGTAATTGAAAAGATAGCTACATTGCTGACAGCAGCATTTGGACTGGTTGCTGCACTGGCATGGAACGATGCCATTAAAGCATTATTTAAAGGACCGTGCGGAACAGAAGGAGCAGGTGCATTGTGTGCACTTTTATCTGGCGGGCCATGGCTTTACGCAGTGATTATAACAATCATTGCAGTGTTTGCAACTACCTGGATTGCAAAGGTTGCTGAGAATAAGAAGAAGTAACCAAAAGCCATAAATACTTATTTCTTTATTTTTTATTTTATGCCAAAGCGCGACCTGGAGAAAGTTGTTGCAAAGAAGCTCAAGTATATTGAGCCCATGATTGAGGCTACAATGCGCAGATTTCTTGGTGTTCGTATCAGTGAGCTCAGCGAGGACATCAGCGAGAAGCTGCGCACAAACCCAATCCTGAGCTTTGACATTGACCCAAAGCTTAAGTTCAAGAAGGCAAAACGCTTATTCAAAAGCTGGTTCCTACATCGACTTCTGGAGAAAAATTACGGCAACATAAGCAAGGTTGCCAGGGTTGCAAATGTTGACCGCAGGTCTGTTCACAGGATTGTGAAGCAGGCAAAGATTAAAATAGATTCAATAAGAAAGCATATGTACAAGCCAGACTACTACAAACAGGAAGCTGTTTCAGAGGTTATTGAAGATGTGCTAGAAAAATACAAGGAAGTAATCCATCCCACAAAACTTGAAAAGGTCT
>JAFCCF010000054.1 GCA_017610325.1 Candidatus Aminicenantota bacterium
CTGGCTTAGATTATCCAGAGTTGTAATAAATTCAATCTGATCCTCAAGTTTTGGTGTTTTGCCTAGTATCTCGTCTATGATTTTGTCTGACATTTTAGCTAAAACTATTATTTACAGTAAAAAATATGATGTTTTGAAATTTATTAATTTATACTGAAAAATTCCGGAAAAAATAGATAGGTTTTCGAAAAATCATACTTGTTATCTGTTTTTTTTACTTTTCTTGTAGAGTCGAGGAATCTCTCGGAAGATATCCGGCAGAAATCTTTTTATATAGTACTAGTTTCCTATAAATTATGCCAAAAATAGTTGTAAAAAACATAGAACAGGAATTCAGCCAAGTGTTCACGTGCGTCAAATGCAACTGCAATACATTTTCAGCAGTGCCCTTACATGTTGCAAAGTATGGCGGAGCTAGTCTTGGTTACACAAGGGCAATCATATGCACAAACTGTATGCATGTCCATAGCACAGTAGATTGCGACGGAAAAAGAATGGTCTGGCCAGATTCACAACCCTAACTTTCTCTCTTCTTCTGCGATGATTAGTGTTGTCTTGATGACTGTGTCTGGGTTTAATGCTATGCTATCTATTTTATTGTCAACAAGGAACTTTGCAAACTCTGGGAAATCAGAAGGAGCCTGGCCGCAGATGCCAATATATTTCTTTTTTCTTCTTGCAACCTTTATAACATGTGCAATAAGCTTGAGCACTGCTTCGTTTCTTTCATCATAGATATGCGCCACAAGAGAACTGTCCCTGTCCAAGCCAAGTGTGAGCTGCGTTAAATCATTTGAACCAATTGAAAAACCGTCAAACACATCAAGGAACTCATCAGCCATCATCACATTGGATGGAATCTCGCACATGCAATACACTTTTAACCCATCCTCGCCCTGCACAAGCTTATTTTTCTCCATCTCTGCAAGCACTTTCTTGCCTTCTTTCACAGTTCTGCAGAATGGTATCATCACAATGACATTTTTCAGGCCATACTGTTCCCTTACCTTTCTCATGGCAAGGCACTCGAGCGCAAATGCATTCCTATATTTATTATCATAATAACGGGAAGCTCCGCGCCAGCCAATCATTGGGTTTTCTTCTTCTGGCTCAAAGTACTTGCCCCCTATAAGGTTAGCGTATTCATTTGACTTAAAGTCACTCATCCTGACAACAACATCTTTTGGAAAGAATGCAGCAGCAATCCTACCAATGCCTTCTGCAAGGCGCTCAACAAAATAATCTGCCTTGTCCTTGTAGCCGTAAGTTAGCTTCTCGATTATTTTCTTAGTCTTTGCATCGTTTACCTTTTCAGGCTGGAGCAGTGCCTCAGGATGTATTTTTACAAAATCATTGATTATAAACTCCATTCGTGCAAGTCCAATGCCCTGGTTGGGAATTGATGCTTCCTCAAATGCCTGGTCAGGGTTGCCCACAATCATCATTACCTTTGTTTTTGTCTCAGGAATTTCATCAAGCTTGTGCTGCTCAATTTTATAATCTAGGATTCCATCATACACAAAACCCCCATCACCAGATGAACAGTCAACAGTCACATGCTTGCCGCTCTTCAGCACGCTTGTGCCTGTGTTTGTCCCGACAACACATGGTATCCCCAGCTCGCGGCTGATAATCGCAGCATGGCATGTTCTTCCGCCGCGGTTAGTCACAATCGCAGATGCTATCTTCATGATTGGCTCCCAGTCAGGGTCAGTAATATCTGTTACAAGCACCTGGCCTTCTTTGAATTGGTTAATACCTTTTGCATTTGTTATAACCTTAACCTTCCCTGCACCAATTTTTGTGCCAACAGAATGGCCTTTGATTAGAAGCTTTCCTTTTTGCTTGAGCACATACTTCTTGATAATGCTCCGGTTTTTCTGAGAATGAACTGTCTCTGGCCTGGCCTGCACTATAAAAAGCTCATTGCTGATACCGTCCTTGGCCCACTCAATATCCATCGGGGTATAGCTGCCGCGCACGTCACTATAGTGTTCTTCAATAATACAGCCCCATTTGGCAAGTGTTATGATATCATCCTCACTAAGCGCAAAAGACTTTTGCTTAGCTTCTGGAACAGGAATATTTTTAGTGCCATCTTTGCTGTACACCATCTTTTTTCGCTTTGAGCCCACGCTCTTTGTGATGATTGGCCTAAAATCATGTTTCAGTGTTGGCTTATATACCACATATTCGTCAGGGTTGACTATGCCCTGAACAATGTTTTCTCCCAAACCATAGATTGCAGTGATATAAACAACATCCTTAAACCCAGACTCTGTATCTAGGGTAAACATCACACCTGAGGTATCTTTGTCACTCCTTACCATCTTCTGCACTCCAATGCTTAGCTCAACAGAAAAATGGTCAAAGTGCTTATCAATCCTGTAGCTGATAGCCCTGTCAGTGAACAAAGAGGCAAGGCATTTCCTGCATGCACCATAAAGCTGCTTATGGCCTTTGATGTTCAGATAAGTATCCTGCTGGCCTGCAAAAGAAGCATCTGGCAGGTCCTCAGCTGTGGCTGAGCTTCTCACAGCAACATCTGGGTTATTGCCATATTCAATCCCCATATGATCGTAGGCATCAAATATAACTTTCTTTAGGTCTTCAGGAAACTCTGTTTTCTTGATTAACTCTCTTATCTTTTTTGCCCTTTGTTTTAGGTCAGAGAGATTTTTCTTGTTCAGGCCTTTTAGAAGCGCATGAATCTGCTGCTTGATGCCTGTTTTTTCAACAAAGTAGCGGTATGCGTAAGCAGTCACACAAAAGCCGTTTGGAATATTAACTCCTTTTGGAGTTAGGTTACGGTACATCTCTCCAAGTGATGCATTCTTGCCTCCAACTAAGCTAACATGTTCGATTCCAATCTGGTCAAACCATAGAATAAGCTGCTTTGACTTGTTCATAACCAGTTTAACAAGAAAAATCTTTAAAAAGCTTTAGTGTCATTATGAAATGGAGACTTACTCAACACCACATCTTGCTTTTAGCTTCTCAAAGGATTCGTCAACATGATCCTGTATCTTTTTAATCAGCTTCTTGTCACCGAGCAGGTGCTTGAACCTTCCTTGAGGCTTCATCCATTCTTCAATCGGTTTTCTGTTCTTTGGGTTATGGTTTAGCTTGTAGTTGCCGTCCTCAACCTCAAACAATGGCCAGAAATTTGTTTCATATGCAAGCTTGGAAAGCTGTACTGCGCTGTCAGTTGGAATCTTCCAGAACAAGATGCATGGACTTAGAATGTTAAGCACAGCAGGACCTTCAACAGCAAATGCTTTTTCTGCCTTCTTAATCATGTCTATCCAGTTGCCAATTGATGCCTGTGCAACATAAGGTATGTTGTGGGCAGCTGCAATATCAGTGAAGCTTTTCTTGAACTCCTGCTTTCCTGACCTAACCTTGCCAGCTGGGTCTGTTGTTGTTGAGCTGCCAAATGGCGAGGCACTGCTCCTCTGTCCGCCCGTGTTCATATAACCCTCATTATCATAACACACATACACAATATCATGGCCTCTCTCAAGCGTGCCGCTCAGGCTTTGAAGGCCAATGTCATATGTACCTCCATCTCCCCCAAACGCAACAAACTTGATGTCCTGCTTAATCTTGCCCTGTTTCTTAAGCGAGCGATAGGCAGCCTCAACACCGCTCAGTGTTGCAGCAGCATTCTCAAAGGCATTGTGGATATATGAAACATTCCAGTTAGTGAATGGGTTCATTGTTGTAGATACTTCAAGGCAGCCAGTGGCATTTGATACAACAATTGGATTGTCTGTTGCAGCAAGCACTGCCCTCACTACTGTGGGTATGCCGCACCCAGAGCATGTTCTGTGTCCAGGCGTGAACTTTTCTGGCTTGTCAATATATTCTTTAAAATTCAAAACTCATCACCCCAGCAATTAATATACCTTGTTTCCTTGCCAGTATCTCCCTTTAACAGATCATTGTAAATCTTTTCAATATCATCCTCAAATATCTCCCTGCCGCCAAGCCCGTATATATAACTGTGTATGCTTGGCTTTTGTGCAGAGTCAAATAATGCATTCTTAATCTCAGCGTGCAGAGGTGCGTTTGCTCCAAATGAGTATGACCTGTCAAGCACCGCAACATTCTGCACGTGCTTAATGGCATCTTCAATTTCTTTGTATGGGAATGGCCTGAACATTATTATCTTCAGCAAGCCAACCTTTTTACCCTGTTCCCTCATCTTGTCAACAACTGCCTTTGCAGTTCCAGCTGTTGAGCTTGATACTATAATAACAACCTCTGCATCATCCAGCATGTACTCCTCAAAATAGCCGTAGTTTCTCCCTGTAATCTTGCTTAGCTCCTTGCAGATTTGCGGGAATACCTTTTTAGCCTGTTGAATCGCATCTTCCTCCTGCCTCTTTGTCTCAAAATATGCATACTGAAGCTCAAACGAGCCTGCAGTTACAGGGTGCTTGACATCAAGCAGCGGATGCTTTGGCTTGTACTCACCAACAAATTTCTTAACCTTGTTATCATCAAGGAGCTGCACATTCTCAATAGTGTGTGTTGTGATAAATCCGTCCTGCATCACCATTGTGGGAAGCAGGACATCAGAGTGCTCGCTCAGCCTTATCGCTATTAGGTTATAATCATAAACCTCCTGGTTACTCTCGCAGTATATCTGTATCCAGCCAAGATCTCTTGCAAGCATGGAGTCTGAATGGTCACAGTGTATGTTGATTGGCCCGCCAATTGCCCTGTTTGCAACATTCATTACCATTGGGCAACGTGTGCCAGATGCAACATTTACAATCTCTATCATCAGCGCAAGCCCGTTTGCAGCTGTGGCTGTCATAACCCTTGCACCTGCTGCTGATGCGCCAACTGCAGCACTCATTGCACTGTGCTCTGACTCAACACGTATTAGCTCAGAATCAACCTTGCCGTCAGCTACAAACTGCGCAAATGTCTCAGCAATTGGTGTCTGCGGCGAGATAGGATAAACAGGAACAACATCTGGGTTAATCTGCCTCATTGCATGCGCTGCTGAATGTGCTCCTGTTATTGTATAAACATCCTTCATTTTTTGAAATCTCCTTCTCTCTTCATCTGGATTGCTTTTACAGGGCAGACCTGAACGCACCTGCCACAGCCCTTGCAGTATTCAAGGTTAGTCTCAATCCTCTTCTTGTTCTTAACAGGTATTGTGGCTTCTGGGCAGTATACCACACATCGCATACAATGGATACACTTCTTGCTGTCCCATACTGGCCTATAGCCGCGCCATGAGCC
>JAFCCF010000055.1 GCA_017610325.1 Candidatus Aminicenantota bacterium
A
The DNA here is from genome assembly GCA_017610325.1 of Candidatus Aminicenantota bacterium. Taxonomy (GTDB): domain Archaea; phylum Nanobdellota; class Nanobdellia; order Woesearchaeales; family JAFCCF01; genus JAFCCF01. The sequence goes on from JAFCCF010000055.1 coordinate 2, forward strand.
GCAGAAAAATGTCAAAATTTAATATAATTGTATTCAAATATTGATATCCTTTCTAATAAGTATCTAACAAAGTGAGTGAAAATGTCTGAAAGACTAAGCCCCTCTCTTTTGTTGCTTTTTCTAAAAGAAAAGAAGTAATCCAAAAATTGAATATAACATCTGAATTTAGAGAAGTTTGATTTTCCCTCGTGGAGCCGAAGGCGGAACAGAGCTGGAAAATCAAATTTGGATGGAAGAGCCTGCAAGGCTCTGGAATCGTTAAATTCCGGTTATATTCTCCGTTAGGATTGATTTTTAGTGCAACGTTCCGTAGCGAAGCGAATGAAAAAATCAAAGTCAGAAGTCGGCGTCTTCAAGGACTAAGTCCAATCAATTTAAAGAATCAAAGGGCAGGATTATAAAAATAAATATGCAAGGATTACCACAATAATCAAACTAGGAATCATATTCAGAATTTTTAATTTTTTTATCTCCAGTATATTAATCCCTAATCCAATTAACAATAATCCTCCCACAGCAGTTAATTCATTGATTATAATTTCAGTAAAAAAATTCTGTAATGATGCAGCGAACAAGGTTAAACCACCTTGATAAATTAATAGAGGTATTACAGAAAAGATTACGCCAATACCCAAAGAAGCAGATAGTGCAATAGATGAAAAACCATCTAAAACAGATTTGGCGAGTAATAAATTAGGTGCCCCACCTAAACCCTCTTCAAATGCACCAAGTATAGTCATTGAACCCATGCAAAATAAAAGAAAGGCTGTAATAAATCCATTGGAAAAATTTTCATTTTTTGATTTAACTTTCTCTTTTAACCATTCGCTAAATCTGTTTACTAATTTATCAATATCTATAAGTTCGCCAATTATTGAACCTATAACAATACTAAAAATCATGATAAGAAAATTACTTGTTTTGGTTGCCATGTGTATTCCGAGAAAAAGAGTGAATAACCCAATTCCTTGAAAAACTCTAGTAGTAATATTCTTTGGTAATTTGGAATGAATAACTAATCCAATGATACTTCCAATTATTACAGCTCCAGCATTGATTAATGTTCCTTGCATATTATAAAAATAATAAGTCTGTATTTTATATACTTTCTGTTTTATAATCCTGCTCTCTTCTAATTTATAGCCGACTTCTGATTGAACTTAACACCTATTAGATGAAGTTATTTTGGCTTTTTGCCGGAAGAAATTCATCTAATCTGATACTGTTCCGCGAAAACCATACAAAAACTTATTAATCCAGTAATCATAATTTAAGGTATGGAAAAAGAAGAGATATTGCAGAGGATGGATGAGGAGCTTAAATTAAGGGGTTTAAGCCGAAAAACGCAACAAGCGTACCTCTACAATTCACAGAGGTTTCTTAACTGGATTTCCAGAAAATCATTTAACCTTTCCAAAGAAGCTGTTAGAGAGTACTTTTTGACATTAGATAAGAAGTACGATGTAAGTACAATCAGGTTGATAAGGGCAAGCATTCAGTTTTTGTTTAATACTATTAAGAAACCTTTTGAACTTGAAAAACTTCCAATGCCCAAAAAGAAAAAGATACTACCAAAAGTTCTCTCAAAACAAGAAGTGCTGAGAATTATTGATAATATTAAAAATCCAAAGCATAAGCTCATGATTATAACTATGTACTCATCAGGTCTAAGGGTATCAGAATTGCTTGGTTTAAGGCGGGAAGATATCAACTCCAGCAACAATACAATACTGATAAGGCAGGGAAAGGGAAAAAAAGACAGGGTTACTATCTTGTCAGAGAAAATCAAGCCAGCTTTGATAGATTATTTTTGCAAGACTGATTTTTCAACACCTTACCTATTTGAAGGAAGAAAAGGGAAATATTCAATAAGATCTGTGCAGATGATTTTGGAGAAGGCATCAAAGGGTATTAATAAAAAGGTAACACCCCACATGCTGCGCCATTCCTTTGCCACGCACCTGCTGGAATCTGGAACAGATATAAGATATATCCAGAAACTGCTCGGGCATTCAAGATTAGAAACAACATCAATCTACACGCATGTTGCAAGAAGAGATTTTTTAGCTGTAAGAAGCCCTTATGACGAATAAAATGCCTAGGTCAGGCAGCATGAATCTTAACCCCTGTAGTATGTCTGCCCTGGTTCAAAGAAAAATAAGATTTTTAATAAATTAGCTGGCAAGTTATAAAAATCCTGGCCCAACCTTTCAATACCCCAACCATTTATCTATGTCTTTGGCTACATTTTCAAGATCAGAGCATGTTCTCTCAAAGTCTTTTTTCAGCTCGCTGATTAAGACCGATAGGTTGCTCTCTCTTAGAAAATAGCGGTTCTTGTCAACAATAACAAGACCAGCATCAATAAGCTTCCTTATATGGTGGATGATAGTGCCCCTTGACAAACTAAGCATTGCAGCAAGCTCATCACTTGTCAGGCCCTGGTTTTTCCTTGCTGCCTTGAGCAATTCAACAAAAATTCTATAACAGCTAGAGTCTTTGTCGCGAAGATTAAACAATCCAAGAGAACTTCCAAACCAGCGTAATTCTTCATTAACATCATTCACAACAGGTTTTCTTATCTTGATTATGGTAATTTTCCTGTATGCGCGCACCATACAAAACATATAAAATTCAATCATTTAAATACTTTTTGCGAAAGATTTAAATAGTAGTGGTTTATCCTAATATATGTTGGTTGATTTAAAGCCAACAAACATTGAGTTATTGAGGGGCTTAATAATGACAGAAAAAAAGCAACACAAGAAGAAGAAAACAAGCGAAGTTGAATATGAGCAGAAGATAGGCGAATTAACTGAACTGCTTCAAAGATTGCAGGCAGAGTTTGAGAATTATAAGAAACGAGTTGATGTTGAAAAAGCTGAATTTATCAAATACAGCAAAGCAGAACTTATTGAAAAGCTTCTGCCAATTGTTGACAGTTTTGAGCTTGCGCTCAGGAACACTGGCAGGAAAGATGATTTTGTTAAGGGTGTTGAGCTGATATATTCCCAGCTTTATGGGATACTTGAGAAAGAGGGCATAAGGAGAATAGAATGCCTGAACAAGAAGTTTGATCCAAACACGCACGAAGTAATGATTGTTGTTGAGAACGATGCAGAGCCAGACACCATCATTGAAGAGCTGCAGCACGGATACATGCTTAATGATAAGGTAATAAGGCATGCTAAGGTAAAAATATCCAGAAAAAGGGTGGGCAAATGAAAAAAGAAGTTGATACTGTTATAACAAAACTGACACCGCTTAAGACTGTCCTAATGCTTGGAAAAAAATGCGACCAGGATGGTTGGTGCTGCCAGTATGACGGCGGCATTGTATTGAAAGAGGAAGTTGAGAAGCTTGCAAAGAAGCTTGGGGTTGACAAGAAGGAGTTTGAGAAAAGCTTCATCAAGCCAATTGAGAAATTTAACACAAAGCATTTCAAGATCATGACTGAAAAGTCAAGCAAGCCATATGGCAAGTGCATCTTTCTGGCAAATGACAATAAATGCTCAATACACGACTCAAAACCACTGCACTGCAGGGTTGGAAACTGCTCAGAACATGGGGAAGCACTGAGTATATGGTTCACACTCAACTACTTTGTGAATCCAGATGACCCTGAATCCATAAGGCAGTGGGCAACCTATCTCAAGACACACCCAACAATCCCGGGCGGCAAGCTTGAGGAACTTGTTCCTAACAAAGAGCAGTTAAGAAAGATACTAAACTTTGAGATATTAAGGTAATATATAGCAAGGGGGTAGTTTTTCATACACCGTGTCTTTCCACCCCTTCCTATAAAATAATATAAACTAATCAAGTAGGAGGTTGAATTAAAATGGCAAAAGAAAAAATAATTGGAATTGATCTTGGAACAAGCAACAGTGCAGCTGCTGCTCTGCAGGCAGGAAAACCAGTCATAGTTCCGAGCGCAGAAGGCACAACACAGTATGGCAAGGCCTTTCCATCTGTAGTAGCATTCACAAAAGACGGCCACATGGTGGTTGGCGAGCCAGCTAGGAGGCAGGCAGTGAGCAATCCAAAGGGTACAATCACAGCTGCAAAGCGTAAGATGGGCCAGAAGTTTACGTATAAGATTAACAATAAGGAATACACCCCGCAGCAGATTTCTGCATTTCTACTTCAGAAGATTAAGAAAGATGCAGAGGAATTTGTCGGAGAGCCTATCAACAAGGCAGTTATTACATGTCCTGCATATTTTGACGATGACCAGAGGCAAGCTACAAAGGATGCAGGTACAATTGCAGGCTTAGAGGTTATCAGGATTATTAACGAGCCAACTGCAGCTTCACTTGCATATGGCTTGAACAAGTCTGACAAGGAGCTGAAGATATTGGTATTTGATTTTGGCGGCGGAACACTTGATGTCACAATCATGGAGTTTGGCGAGGGTGTTTTTGAAGTCAAATCAACTTCAGGAGATACCTTGCTTGGCGGAACAGACATGGACGAGTCTTTGATGAAGTTTATTACTAAAAATTTCAAGAACAAGAATGGTGTTGACCTTGGCGAAGATGATGTTGCAATGCAGCGTTTAAGGGAAGCTGCTGAAAAAGCCAAGATTGAGCTTAGCACCATGATGGAGACTGACATTAACCTTCCATTTATTACAGAGAAAGATGGCAATCCCTTGCATCTTCAGATGAAGGTAACAAGGGCAAAGCTTGAGGAGCTTGTTGAGCCGCTAATCCAGAAATGCAAAAAGCCAATGGAACAGGCAATCTCGGATGCAAAGCTTGATGCAAAGGGCATTGACAAGATTATTCTTGTAGGCGGACCAACACGAATGCCAGTTGTCAGGAAGTTTGTTGAAGATTTTGTTGGCAAAAAAGCAGAACGCGGAGTTGACCCAATGGAATGCGTTGCGCAGGGCGCAGCAATCCAAGCAGGCGTGCTTGCAGGCGAGGTCAAGGATGTTCTGCTGCTTGATGTTACACCTCTTACTCTCGGAATCGAGACTCTAGGCGGTGTAAGGACACAGCTTATTTCAAGGAACACAACAATCCCAACAAAGAAAAGCCAGGTATTTTCAACTGCAGCTGACAATCAGCCAGCAGTTAACATCAATGTATTGCAGGGAGAGCGTCCAATGGCATCTGATTGTAAATCACTTGGCAGGTTTGACCTTGTGGGCATACCACCTGCGCCGCGCGGCATTCCACAGATTGAGGTCACGTTTGACATTGACG
>JAFCCF010000020.1 GCA_017610325.1 Candidatus Aminicenantota bacterium
GTGGTTTCTTGGCAGGAACCACCTTAACAGGATGATTTATGATGCCTCAACAGGCGGATGTTATGACGGACTTGGGGAATCTTCAGTCAATCTTAACCAGGGTGCTGAATCAACTATTTCTTATCTTATGGCAAGGCTTCATCTGCAATCATCAGAGAAATAATTGTTCTTTATCCGATTCCTATCACTATATTTGTCTCAACAAGCTCTGCTGCAATAGTGACTATTGTCCTTTCTGTGCTGTTTGTATATGAGTTAGCAGTTCCTCCTTGGTCATCCTGCACCAGCACAGAGCATATTAGCACATCGTCAAGGTCAAAGTTATCTGGTGTTAGTGTCTTTGCAGTCTCAGTTGCAACCTGTGAGAATGCACCTGCTCCTTCATTTTGGATAAACCACTTGTATACATCTGCGGTTAGGTCTTCTGGGTCATTCTCAATATCATTATAAGTGTATTCGCAGCTCAGGGTGTCTGAGTATTCTGCGGAGTATGGGTAAATATAAACATTAGTGGCCCATGGGGCATCATTCTGCCCGGTAATGGTTAGGGTCATGTTGCTTGTATTAGTCCAGCCATTGTCGTTTGTGTTATGGTCTGTGGCGTTGAATATAATATACATCGAGCCAGTTATGTTATGACTAGGGGTGATGGTCACAATGCCTGTGTCATTGTTTATAGCCACAGTTATATTATTTATTGTGAAGAATCCCCCTCCATATTTGGTGCTTGTCCAGGCAATGCTATAATCAAGGTTATCTGAGTCAATATCACTGAAATACGTGCTAAGATCAATTGTTTTTTGAGTGTCCTCATTCCATGATACAGTTGTTGCTTTGCTTGTATCCAGGTCAGGGGCATGATTGTAAACATAAAAACCAGTTGAATTAGATCTTGATTTGTCCTGCCCATCGCTCACAGTAACCTGGCATATCCATGTCTCGTGATGCGTTGTGTCAGCTGGTTCAATGCTGCCTGTTGTAGTAGTGTTAATATTATATGTTATGCCGGTCATGTTATACGTAATGGTTTCATTATCAGTGTCCCAGGCAATGCCATCCTTGAACCAAGTTACGTTTATTTCAAGCTCTGTGCCTAAACCGTCAAGATCTGTTATGTTAACCTCACAGATAAGTGTGTGGTTTGTGTAAGCATGCTGTATATGTGTTGTATTGGTTGTGTTAGCATGGATTGCAATTGCATCAGTAGTAATGGGTTCTGTGTTCAGCATGTGTATGTAACCAAGCCATACTTTATAGCTGCCCCCTGTGCCGTTTCCAACAGCAACCTGGCCCATTGTGATTCTTATTGCATAGGTCCCTCCTGATCCGTTGTATACTCCAACAGTACTAAGCTGGGCAACAGTGAGGTCATAAGCTCCTCCTGAACCAGTAAACGAATAGATGAGAGGAATAACTATAAGAAAGGCTAGAACCAAAACTACCTCTTTTTTCATAAAATATGCACCGCTATTATTAACAACACTAAAATTAACTTATAAAATATTTAAAACTATCGTTTATTTGAGCTTCTTAAAAAAACCAATCACTGCAAAAGCTTCTCTCTTTGTCAGAAATGCCTTGCCAATAACCCTTTTCCAGATCTTTTTCTGGGTATCTTTTTTCTCTTTTGTTGTAAAATCCATATTTTTTAGGATTATTGATATCTGTTTCAGAATTACATCTTTCTCGTTCTTTGTTGCAAGAACAAATTGTCCCCCTATGTTTTTCTCTCCCTCGTTCCTGAACAATTCATAGAAGAGAATTGAGGCCGCATGCGAAATATTCATGGTTGGGTATTTTTTAGAGCTTGGAACATGTACAATAAAATCACACATCTGAACTTCCTTGTTTGTGAGGCCGCTTGCTTCCCTGCCGAGTACCAGGCCAATCCTTGCTTTTTCCTTTCCCTTCATTAGGCTCCCCAGCTTCTCAGCTGTCATAGGAATTCTAGGGATATTGTAATCGCGACCAAGCTTTGCAGTTGTTCCGATTATATAATCAAACCGTTTGAACACACTAAAATCAGCTATCTTTGCATTCTTGAGAATCTGCTGGCTGTGCTTTGCCCTGTTCCTTGCAGTCTGGCTAAGATGGTTGCACTTTGGGTTAATCAGCACAAGCTGCTTTAGCTCAAAGTTAGCCATTGCACGCGAAATCGCACCAACATTGCCTGAATTACGAGGCTCAATCAAAACAATAGATATCATTTTACCTGACAAAAGCAAACCCAACATTGACTAGTACAATGATTAAGAACACCAGGCTGGTTATCTTCCATATCTTATCAGCTGTTTTTTTCTTGCAGACTTTTTGCAGCACAACATGTAACATCCTGCCTCCGTCAATTGGCCCAAGCGGAGCAAGGTTAAACAAGCCAATTCCAATATTTAGCAGGTATAGCCAGTAAATCAAACCTGGAATAAAGCCTACCTGGTCATTTGATGGCCTGAGCGTGAACCACATGATAACCTCAGCTGTGAACTTACCATATTTCTCACTGAAATCCTGATTTATTACCCTGTTTTGCATAGATGTTATTCCAATATAACCTCTTGAGCTGTTCTGAGGGTTAGTTGCAAGCTGGAAACTGTACTCAGCCCTATCAGTAACAATCTTGATATAATCACCTGACTTTGTTGTTCCCATAATGCTTGTAAAATTCTCCTGGTACTTTACCTCAATACCATCGACTCGGTGTATTACCTCTCCAGCAGAAATTCCTGCAATCTCAGCAGGGTATGTTATATCCTCATCTTCTGCAACACTCATAATCTTAACTCCGTCTGCTGCAATCACTGATGTAAGCACAGGCTGCAGCACCAACATGAATATGAGCATGAAAATGATTCCAAGCACAATATTTGCAAATGAACCAGCGGCAAACACCCCTAGCTGTTGGAATGCTGGTCTCTTGCTGAGTTGTTTCTCGTCAGGCTCAACAAATGCAGCAGGTAGAATCGGTACAAGCACAGCAAGGAACGCCAGGCCGCTTGATTTAACCCTCATCCTGAATGTTTTTGCAAACAAACCATGCGAAAACTCGTGCGCAACTGCGAGGATAAAGATGCTGATTATCCAATAAAAAAATGGAACATAAAAAACTCCCTTTGCCTCAATAGGAAGCACAACACCTACTCCAGGCATTGCAGATGGTTCTGTGAAAATTATGTAAATATTCTTAATCAGGGCATATGATATGAAAATCATGCCTACAAAGCCCACTGTAATCACAAGATAAGTCAGGTAGTGTAAAAACTTCCTTGCTTTATTGGCAACTTTGTCCATCAGCTTTATGCCAACCTTTGTCCTGTAGAGGATAAAATAAAGCAAAGGGAATATCAATTTCTGAACCTTGATTTTGTCCCTTTTTGCATAGAGAAAAATAATTAGACAAAGAATAAACACAATAGCAAATACCGATTCAAGGTCCATCTTATTTCTTTCTGACAGGCCTTAGTGTGCTGGCACCGCACTTCCTACAGCTAATCCTACCGCCAATAACCTTTAGGTTTGGGGCCTTAATCTTTGACTTGCATCTTTTGCAAACAAACATGTTGTGAAAGAGTCTTGCTTCAGCTTCTGGGAATTTTGCCAATATAATCACCTTTATTGCGACTTAACCTGTTTCATTACCTTATCATCGAGTATAATCCAATAGAGCACAGAACAACCTTCAACAACCTCTCCCTTTAGGTCTTCAGGGATTTCCAGGTCAAAGGTTTCATATGTCTCTGATTCCATCACATTAGCTTTATTGCCTGAGATTGATAATACCTGGGCAGTCTTCTTCTCAATGATTGGTGTCTCAATATTATCATGCCCTGGCATCATAAGGTCACGCTTTTTTCCGTCAATAAGTCCAACTGCGACTAACCTGACCTTTGCGTGGCCATGCTTGCCTGGCCTTGAAGTGTCAATGCTTACTACCTTACATGCTACGCCATCGACGACACAGTATCTTCCTGGCTGCAGGCTTCCTACGCTTACTAGATTCACTGCCATATTATTAACCTCATAAATCAAACATAATATTCAAATTATACTAAAATCTGGGGAAACTGGACATTTAAATAATTATCGGTAAAACACTCAAAACCCAAACCATCTCAACCCTTATCAGCGTTGACGGAGCTGTGCGACCTACGCTTTGCTCGGTCCCACTCAAAACCCAAACCATCTCTTAACTCTTTTTCCAGCCAGAAATTTCTTGAGCTGCTGCTCAATTTCCTCGTTATTCTCAAATTTCTTTTCTTCTTTTTTGAATTTTCCAACATGATGGTAGCTGCGACCCCCTTTTGTATAGAACTTATGCTTCTTGTGCAGCATTTCATGGTACATTATATGATCAAGCAGCTCTGCAGGCGCTTCCCTGAATATCTGGCTGATTGAGATTGTGTCAGAGCCATACTCATAACTGCCAAGCTTTGCAATACTGCGCTGGCCAAACACCAGGTTGGGCATCTCTATCATACCATAGAAATACTTATCATTAACCCTGTCAAACGAATTAACGAGTACTGGCTCAAGCTTGGTTTTTGGAACAGCAATATGCACATTTTTTAGGAACTTGTTGTACAGGTCAATGTTGATAGTTTCTTTCTTTGTGTTGAACAGCTTGTTGAGCAGGGCTTGTATTAATCCAAGCCTTATCTCCTTATCTATTCCGCGCCAGGTCTTGCTCATGTTAACCTCGATTTCATTTCCGCGTTTCTTGATATTTCCATTATAATCATTAAACCTTCCAGAATAAGTTATCTTATCTTCATACCCAAAATCCTTACCAGAATATAACTCAGAATATGCTCTTTTTATCAGGGACATCTTTAACTACCCACTTCATAGCGTAGTATGGCAGCAACCTTGCCAAGACCATTCAGTTGCATACCCTCTCTTGTCTCAGTGCTTATAATCTGTATCTTAGATCCGACCTTTTCTACTTCTTCCTCATATTCTTCAATAGTTTTGTCATCAAGTGACTCAGAAATAAGCACAATATCAACAACACCCATCTTGAGCTGTTTTTTTACTTCCTTCTCACCATAGCTGACCTTTCCTGGTTTTGTAGACAAAAGCTCAAGGAATTTTACCATTATCTTCTTCTCTGTTGCAACATCTTCTTTTGCAAGCACATCCTGGCTTTTGTCAAGCAGTTCCTGTAAGCCAAACGGTCCAGTATATGACAAATCCTTGATTGCAATTATCTTTTTCTTGATATCAGCTGTTATAAAATTGCCCTCTGCAAAGTCGTATTTTGTTGGTCCTGGTCCGCCTACAATAATTCCCTTGATGTCTTTGTTGCCCAGGAATTCATCCTTCATCATTGATGCAATCTTTTTGTAGAAGTCCTTTGCAGCACCTTCCCTTATTCTTTCGAATCTCTGCGCCGAGTTGTGGACTACTAAACAATTTGCTATGAAATTTTTGTTTTTCACTGAAATATCAATCATCTCAACTTGTTTATTTGTTACTTTTATTTTATTGACTTTCACAGGTAAGATTGGCAAATCATGCAGTTTTTTTAGTTTATTGTATAGCCTCTTGTCTTTAATATTCTTTAATATTGAATCTTTAAAGACCCCCTTGCTCATCATCTTCTCATCCCTAAAAAAAGGGTTTACCTTTGGAAATAGTTCAAGGTTATATCCTGCGTCCTCAATTATCTTTCTTATTCTTGAGCCAGGCACCACAATCTGTCTTACATTACTTTTGTTTGATTTGTTATTGATAACCTCTTGGAGTATCTCTGTTTTATGCTCTGATGTGAAGCCAATATTCCTCTTAAATAGTTCTAAAGACCTTTTCTCTGAGGTTTCAATTGTATACCTAGTATTATTACTGTAGGGATTTTGTTTATTGTTATACTTAATCACAGAAGAGATTATGCTAAATCTTAGTAATAACATCTGCATCTGTTTAATTATCCTCCCGTTGTTCATCCCAATACCTACTCTTTGATTTTGTGAAGAATATCCCTCAGCATCAAATAATCCTCTTAAAAATGAAGCAATGATTTTATTATTGGACTTAAGAATCTTAGTTGGTATTTCTGAATTTAATGCATTTTTAATTTCTGGAAATTCACTTAAGATTAACCTCACAAGAGGCCTGCTTGTAAATCTTAACTGGTGGTAGTTTTTGCTTTTTCTGAATCTATAACTGGATTTTATTCTAAAATATGTGTCAAATTTCTTCTTGTAGATTAATGCAAGCTTCTTATTCTGTTCAAAGAAAGTTACTCTATCTCTTTCTATACATCCATCTCCTATTAAGTAGCCTAAGAATTGAGCAAATCCCTTGTTTAATTCTGTTGGTAACTTAATGTTTCGATATAAGAAAGGTTTAGTGTATCTCTTAATGAAATCTTCAAAGCTAAGGCCCAGTTCACAACAAACCCTTTTTAGCACTTCACTATTGATGTTCCGTTTCCCAATTTCATAAGATGAAATTGCTGTTTGTGTTAACCCAACCTTTTTAGCTAATTGCTTCTGAAATAATCCTTTTTTCAATCGATTTTGTTCTAATAACTTTTGACCATCCTTGCTTATGATAAAAGAGTTATAATATTTCTTAGACTCAATCTTTTGTATTTTACCCTTTACATCAATTTTTTCAGGCATTATTAGCAAGTCCCCTGTTTTTAGTTCTTCAGCACTTCTCTCAACAAACCCCTTATTGGTTGATACAAAGAAAATATGGTCTTTAGAAGTTTCCAGTGTGATTTGGGGATTCTTAGTGATAATCTTAATGATTTTCTGCTTCTTAGCTTTCCATTTATCTGTAATTTGCGAATCTTCAATTAATTGATTGCTCATATTCATACTTTTAATTTTTAATGGATTGTGACAATCTTCAATCTTAATTATATCTCCATTAGCAGATTGTACTTGGGTGCCTTTTACACAGCACTGTCCGCCAGCACGCGTTTTGCCAGGCACATTTGACCTTGCCCTGCTGAGTTCCACAATGCTCTTTCCTTTGAGAAATGCCAGGTCAGCTTCTCTCCTGTCCATGACAACAAGCCCGTAAGCGTCTTTGTCCTCAATCATCTTAGCAAGATGCTCGAGTACAAACTGCTTGTCACATCTGTAAATCCTTATCTTGAGCGGAACCGGGGGCTCAATTGACCACACCTGGAAATCCTGCTGCCCTTCTCTTTCTGCAACATTGCCTGAGAAAACAGCCAGTCCATTTGCCGGAGTCCTTCCAATTGTCCTAAGGTGCTGTATCATTCTTTCAAGCGCATCAATCACATTCTTCCTTGTTGATGATGATTTGATATTAGAGGCAGTTCCCTGTTCCTGGTTAAGGTGGCCAATGATTTTGTTCATGTCATATCCAGTTGGCACATAAACACTTACCAGTTCTGTATGACGCCCTCTATGTATTTCTAGTTCCTTTATGAACTTTCTCAGCTTAAATTTCTGGGCTGTTGTTATCATCATTTTATAGAGGAATAAATTTCATAGATTTATAAGCTTTTGCTTAGAAAATGCTACCCTGTGCCGCATGGAATGCCTGCCACAGAAGCTTCTGGGCTGCCAATTCCAACATAGTCCAGGTCAATAATCTCAGACAGGTCCACCAGGTTACCGTTTGAATCCTCAAAATAAATGCAGAAATCATACTTTACTCCTAATTGATCCTTTAGTTGTTGATAAGGTATCTGGGCAAGCTGCGCAAGCCTATTTGCGTCAATCTTGTTCATGGTGAGGAGCGACAAATCACCCTGATCTGTTGTCACAAGCATCTTTGGGATAAGCTCAGCTTCAAACGTAATCTCTTCAATTACCTGTGATTCATTTGAAAGACCGATATAAACCAACAGTCCGGTTATGGCTGCAATGAATATCATGGTTGCAATCATAGTATCAATGCTAAAAATCTGAGATTTAGGGTGCTTCATCTCTTTGTCCTCTTTTTTTGTTTTTCTAGTATGTTTTACTACTCTATTCTTTTTCCTTATGGTTTTATGTTTTAATACTTTTGCTTTTTTTCTGGTTTTTTTCGGCATTTTATATATCAACGCAGCAGCAGGTATCTGCAGATTGTCCTCCAGTGCAGTAGACATCTCCAACAGGCTCATTAACCTCTTGATTGTCCCTGCAGAGGCTCCAGTTTATTCTGCATGTTCCTGAATCATATCTGTTCTCAATGCAGTAATTGCTGCATGTATACACCAAGTTGATTATACCTTGGCTTTTAACTATTTTAGTGTTTCCTTTTCCAATTGTTCCGTTAGTATTTTTGGGCAGGAATAATATCTTCTCACCAAAAACTGCGGCATCTTTTGCATAGCTAAGGGTTAAGGTTGAGTAATCTGCATTTAATGTTGAGCCATTGTGCAGGGTTATGTTGTAGTCATGCCCCTCAATCTGTATTGGAACCTCAAATGTTCTCTCATAGCCATCCTCTGTCATAAATGCAAGGTCAATCTCTGCTTTAATTATCTTCCCTACTTCACCCAATTGCAGGAGGTTTTTTTCCTTATATATTGAATCAAGGCGCATGTTCATGACAATAATGAACACAGTGAACATAAGTAACAAAAAGCCAATCAAAAGCGCAGCTTCAATCGCTGTCTGTGATTTTTTATACCTCATTTGATAATCACAGCGACCTCGTCGCCTAATGATTCAACTGTGATATGTTTTAATCCAGGAGACCAGCATACCTCATCGCATCTAGTTGATGTTGAATTAAGATATACTCCAGAAATAGGCACATTTGCGATGAACGCCATCTCAGTATAATCGCCCCCAATCGCATTTAGGAAAAACACAATCTCTTTGTTCCCCATAATGGTTATGTTATGGACCATGTCTGGCATGTTGACATCGAGGGTTATCCTGCTTGGTTTTCCCATAAAATAAACAGCCTCAGCATTATTGATAATGTCATTGCCAGTCTTGCTAATCTGGGTATGGGAAACCTCTTCAACCTGCCCAATAGAATATGTATAGAAAAAATAGACAATTGGTATTATTATGAGTAACCCAAATGCAACAACTAGAATGTGCTCAATAGCAAACTGGGCTTTTTTGTTCAATGTAACACCTCTTTTTTCAAGGTTTATTTACAAGGATATTACTATATAAACCTTTTGGAAAAATAAAAAGAAGAGAAAAAATGAATTTAAGTCTCAAGACCTACAAGCATCTCTCCCCTTAATGTGTGGCTGTAAGCCTCTGAACTGTCTTGGAAAAAGTATGTTACTGCTAGGTCAAGCTTAATCTTTCTTCCTAGGTCAGAGATGTTAGCAGGAGTTCTTCCAAGTGATGCGTTATCTTCATCCAAATCACAAACCAGTGTGAAACTTGAAGCTACACCATTGGCAATTGTAATATTGTCTTCCCTGTCAGTTGTGCAATTACCTGAATGACCTGTTTGCTCTGCTGTGATGTTCATGACAACAATTCCCTTGCCCATTCCATTTTCCAGTTCAAGCATAACCTGTCCAGGAATAACCCTGTAATCTTTGCAGGCAACACCTGTTTGGAGCGTACACTTTTCTGGTACAAGCATGTTTGGATTTAGTACGCCAAAATATGCTAGAGCACCAATAACAATCAACACGACCAATATTGCCCACCCATATGTCATTAAGAACTCTAATGCTGCTTGTGCTTTTTTATTTCTCATCATGTATCACCTGTTTTTTTTATAAAATAACGTATATATTTGCTATATCAATATACTGATATATAAACTTTTCGTATTTACAGAGGAAATTCAAAAGTTTATGCTCAGGAAACTTGTTTCCTGTTGTATAAACTTTTCGGAATTAAGTGTTAATTCCAAAGCTCAGAAATGCACAAAGCATTTCTTTTGTTTTCGTTTATATTACCTATTTTTTCCTAGACGTTTTCCTAAAAGCTCCATGCCTAAAAGCCTCAATCATAACAACAATAATATATATGAATACAATCTGTCCACAAAGTGCAAGTATAAACAGTACCCCATTATAAGCTGAATAGGGCAGCCAGATTTGTGTCACAACAGATATTGATTCATAAATTGCTCTTTTGTAGTTCCCATATTGCAGGAATAGAAAAAAAGTGCTCGCCAGCACAAGTACGATTAATAACCATAAACTAAATGAAACCCTATTTAGAAGTCTCGACCCATTTCCCTCTTTTTTCATACAAGTCTCACTGACTCATGGAATATATAAACTTTTCTATTTTAGTAAAGTTTAAATAATACATACTTTACAATTCATCTATTGTTTTAAAAAAGAGGCTAAAATGAAAAACAAAAAAAAGGTTTCTTCCTTAGATCTTCATATCTTGAAGCTTGAGCTGGAGAAATCAAAGCTTGCAAGAGAGCGAAACATGCTTGTGCTGAACAAGGGCGTGTTTCTATATTTTTCCTTTATGTTTGTTGGTGTTATTGGTTTCACATCAGGTTATGTGTCTCCAAAGATTCTTAACTGGCTCATACTTGGGGGGATAGGTAGCCTTGTTATAGGAATAATCCCTTATATGTTCTCAGCGCAGAAAGAGCAGAACAACCTTAACCTGTTATTATCAGAGCTTAAGAAGAAACGGGGACTATGATGAACAAGAAGGGACTATCTCCATTGATTGCAACAGTATTGTTGATAGCTTTTGCTGTTGCACTTGGAGCAGTTGTCATGAACTGGACCAGTACACAGCTCACGCCAGGTGATCAGCCGATTATAATCTCGCAGACCCAGGATAGCTGTACTGATGTAGTCTTGAGGATTGAACAGATCGGCGACAAGCCAAGCATCTGTATAACTTCTGATAATAAGCTTAAGTTCATGCTTGAAAATGCAGGTACAGTTATTATTAAATCTATAAAGCTTACAATAATTGGTTCAGCAGGAGACCCATACAATACAGAGATTCCTGACTCGAAAATACCCCCTTCTGAGATAAAAAGGTTTGAGGTTACTGTTCCTGGTTCAGTTGGCAGTGTTGTAAAGCTTAAACTTACTCCAGTTACCTGGGGCACAGAAAGGGACGCGTACTGTATAAACCAGACAGTTGAGGCAACTACCATAAATAGCTGTTAATTCTAAAAAAAGAAGAAAAAGAATTTTAAAAAACCTTTGCGATTCCTACAAGGTATCTTCCCTCTTTCAGGTTGAATTTCTCAAGCTCAGCCCTGACAAAGACATTGAACTTTTTTGCAACCTCTTTGTTCAGCTGGATTTCGGTGTAATGGAATGGTTTGTCGCCTTTGGTGAGCTCAGTGTTTTGGTACACCTCGCCAAAGAAACCCTTGCCAAGGTCTTTTCCGAGGTATGTAGTTATGTTTCCTGCCTTGCCGTCTGGCTTGATGCCTGCTGTTATCCAGAGTTCTCCTCCAGGCATCTCTGACTGGTATCTTCCGCCGTACTTTACATCAAAGAGCCCTTGGCTGTCTGCGGTGATTATAGCAGCTGGTCCGATTTTTCCACCTCTCTTCCCTGCGAAGATTGTGTTGATTCCAAAGTAATTGTCTTTGCTTAGGTTGGTTGTCTCGTTCATTCCAGAGACTCCTATATTTATTGGGTCAACTAGGTTGAACTTTAGGTTTGTCTGCAACCTGGTTCTTGCTGCAATCTCACTTGTTACTGCAGCTTCCAATGCATTGAATCCAGGTTCAACCAGCGGAGCTTTCTCTACCTCAATAGTTTCTTCCTGTTGCTTCTTGTCTTCAACTACCTGCTTGTTTGGTTTAGCAACTGCTAGGTTTCCAACCATCATCAGTGCCAATCCAGTGTTTATGATTTTTTGTGTTGTTTTTCCCATCTTAAACCACCTCTTTGTTTTATTTACTATTAAGTAGTAATATTAAGTGTATATATATTTGTCGTACTAATCTGGTACGAAAGACTTAAATACCATCTAATTGTATTACTGACCATGAATCAAGATATACTGAGAAAGATTGGATTGACTGACAATGAAATCAAGATATACATCAATCTGCTCAAGTCTGGGCTTAGTTCTGCTTATAAAATCAGCAAAAACACAGGCATATACAGGGTGCATGTATATGATAAGCTAGAGCAGCTCATGGACAAAGGGCTTGTAACATCTGTATATAAAGGAGCAAAAAAGCACTTTCAGGCAACGCACCCCTCAAAAATCAAGTATATTATAGAGGAAAAGAAGAGGAACCTTGAAATACAGGAAAAAGAAGTAGAAAGCATCATGCCAGAACTCGTTGCAATGACTACCTTGCCTAGGGAAGATACCTTTGTTGAGGTTTTCAAGGGTGTGGAGGGATTAAAGTACATGCTTAAGGATGTGCTTAAAACAGGAAAAGAGATTCTGATTATGGGTCTTGATTATGAGAAATATGATAAAGCACTAGGAATATATATGAGGCAGTATTTTAGGGATGCTGCAAAGAAGGGAATTAATGAAAGGGTAATCACAGTCCAGAAACCCGGTATTTTTCTATTTGACAAGTCAATTGCACCAACAACAACTTACCGATTTTTAGAAGAAAAACAGTTTAATCCAACAAACACTTTTGTATATGGAGATAAGCTTGTAATTGTTACATGGGGAAACCCAATAACAGCTATCATGATAACAAATAATGAAATTGCTGAGACATACAGGAATAATTTTGAGCGATTGTGGAAGATAGCAAAGGAATAAGTTTATAAAATCAGGGATTTTCCTCTATAACATCATGACAAAGAGATTTTATGTAACAACAGCAATTGCATATCCCAACTCAGCACCTCACCCAGGGCATGCGTTGGAGATAATCCAGGCAGATGTAGTTGCACGCTTCAATCGTTTGCTTGGAAAAGAAGTGTGGTTCCAAACAGGAACTGATGAGCATGGCCTGAAAAACTGGACAACTAGCCAGAAAGAGGGCAAGAATATTCAGGATTTTCTTGATGCAAATGTTGCAGTGTTCAAGGAACTGTACAAAAAGCTGAATATATCATATGATTATTTTATCAGGACATCTGATAAAAAGGTTCATTATCCTGGTGCTGTCAAGCTCTGGAAAGCATTGGTTAAAGCAGGTGATATATACAAGAAAAAATATGAAGGACTTTACTGCGCAGGGTGCGAGTCATTCAAGACAGAGAAGGAACTTGTTGATGGAAAATGTCCAAATCATCCAACAAGGAAGATTGATGTTGTTGAGGAGGAGAATTATTTTTTTAAGCTGTCAAAGTATAAGGACAAGGTTGCTGAGCTGATTAAGAAAGACAAGTACAAGGTTGTTCCGCAGAAAAGGAAGAATGAAATTTTGTCCTGGCTCAAGGAGGCTAAGGATATCTCATTTTCAAGACCAAACACAACACTGCCATGGGGCATTCCTGTGCCAGGTGATGATGAACATGTCATGTATGTGTGGTGCGATGCACTTTCCAATTATATAACTGGTGTTGGCTATGCAGGTGATGAGAAAAAGTTCAAATCAATCTGGCCAGCGGATGTTCATATTATTGGAAAGGACATACTCAGGTTTCATGCAGCTTTCTGGCCAGCAATGCTGCTGAGTGCAAAGGTTGAGCTGCCAAAGCAGTTGTTTGTGCATGGATTTATACTCTCAAGGGGATCTAAGATGAGCAAATCCACAGGCAATGTTATTGAGCCCTTTGAGCAAATCAGTAAATTTGGAGTTGACCAGTTTAGGTTCTATATAGTTGGTGCTATGCCAATGGATGGTGATGGGGATTATTCTGAGCAGCTTGTTGTTGAGAGGGTCAACAATGAATTAGTTGCAAACATAGCAAATTTTTGCTACCGTGTTTTGTCTTTTACTAACAAGCACTTTGATTCAAAGATTGGTGACTCAGCTACCGACAAGATTACAAAAGAAATTGAAGCAAAGTTTGCTGAAATCAAACAAGACTATGAAAATTATGATTTCAAGAAAGTAGTTGAGAAAATCCTTGCAGTGTCAGCTATAGGCAACAAATATTTCCAGGACAATGAGCCATGGAAACTGATTAAGGAAGACAAGGAAAAAGCTCACAAGATTGTCAGCTTGTGCATTAACCTGGTTAAGAACCTTACAATACTTGCTGAGCCAATTATTCCTGGAATTACAGCAAAGCTGCAGAAACAGCTTAACCTGAAAAACCTTGCATGGAAAGACCTTGACTTTAAGCTCAAGAATCATAAGATTGGAACAGGGGAAATAATTATCCATAAAATTGATGAGAGCAAGCTTGCTACAGGGGATGATGGGTTTTCAAAAGCTAACCTAAAGGTTGCTAAGGTTGTGAAGGTCGAGGACCATCCTGATGCTGATAGGCTATATATACTGCAGCTTGACCTTGGCAAGGAAAAGCGCCAGATAGTTGCAGGTGTCAAGGAGTTTTACAAGAAACAGGAGCTTGAAGGAAACAATATCATAATCGTTACTAACCTGAAGCCAGCTAAGCTGCGCGGTGTTGAAAGCAATGGGATGCTGCTTGCTGCATGCAGCAAGGATGGCAGCATTGTGAAAGTTGTGTTTGCACCTAAATCCAAGCCAGGTGGCCAGATATATATAGACAAGACAGCAAAACCAGGCACAGAGCAGATTAAGTTTGATGACTTCATGAAAATAGAGCTGACCACAAAGAGCAAGAATGTGCTGTACAATAACAAACCATTGAAGACAGACAAAGAAAACATAACAGTTGATGCTGAAGATGGGTTTAAGGTAAGGTGAGGCTTTTTCTCTAACATAACAGAAAACTTATAGAAAGCTAAGCTTTCTAAAGTTCCGAAAATTGTTATGATTTTCGATAAATTTATATATAAAATACTCTAAAATATGTATTAATATAGTTATTGGTGTAATATCACAGGTGTTTATGTGAAAAAAAGAGAGAGACTCCTGTATTGGGTAGCCTTATTTTTTACAGTCTTGGTAGTTTCTATTCCATTCTATACAGCATCAGCATTTGCAGCAATCCAGGTCAAGATAACTGGCACAGATGGTATAGTAGGTTATACCAAGGACGACCTGAATGTGGATGACACCATCTATTCTGTGTTTATCGATCCAATGCCAGGTAATGAAACTGTTGATGTTAGTGAGGTGTATGCAACACCAAACCAATTCTTTAGCGACCCTGTCTTCTGCGACAAAGGGTCAAGTTGTTCTGAGATTACAGTTGGCAGTTTCAGGAAATACAACTGCACATGCATAAATGACTGGACACCAACAGGTGCGCCGCAAACCTTTGTGTTTAATTATAATGAGGGCAATATTGGAATGCCTGAGGCAACCTCAGCACCATTCACAATCAGACAGGATTATAAGCCGCCTGTTATTAATTCATTCATAGTAGCTGTTGTGGGTAGCCAGCTTCAGGTAACCTATTCTGTTACAGACCAGGCATGCGATTACCCTGGCTGTACCTGTGTTGGGGTCAAAGGTCTGGAGATTTCTGACCAGGAAGGTATTTTGCACACAGGGGATATAGCACCGTCCATACCAATCAAATGCATTGAGACAGGAACATTAAGCTTTGTATATACCAAAGAGGGAAAAAGGAACTTTACCCTCAAGGCAATGGACCGCTTCTGGAAAGATGGTGCTGATGATGTAAAACACTCAGCAACCTCATTGCAGACCCTTTACACAGATTTCACCGCACCTGAGATTGGCTCAGACTTCTCACTCAAGGCAGATGGCAAGGAACTTAGCACAATCATCAAGCCGCTTATTACAAATGCCCAGATATCTGTCTATGTTGTTGAGAAAAACCTGGACAAGGTAACACTTGACCTGTCCAAGATAGGAGGTTCAAGGACTGTTGCAACCAATTGCAGAGATGCAAGCAAAATCCTTGGCGATGATACATTTAACTGCACTGCAAGCAATATTCGCTTTACAGCAACTAACCAGATAACTGAAATTACTATTGGTGTTGAGGCAAAGGACAATTTCCAGAACTCAGCCAAGGTTAATCTCACAAAGTCAATCTCTGCTGATACAACTGCTCCAGTAATTGGCTCAACACTTTCTTTCAAGGTGAACAATAAGGAAAAGGACACATTTGTGTGGCCAGAGGTCAGCAATGCACAAATCTCAGTCTATGTGCAGGATGAAGGGCTTGACACTGTCAAGCTTGACCTTTCAAAGTTCGGCAGCTCATCAGGTGTTTCAACAAACTGCGTGGATGCAAGCGAACTGCTTGGCGATTTTTCATATAACTGCACTGCAACTGGACTTAGCTTTACACTTCTGAACAACAGGAGTTCACTTGATGTGGCTGTTGAGGCAATAGATTTTTTCAAGAACAAGGCAACAGCAGATGTCTCAAAATCAATCAATGTTGATAATAACCCACCAAGTATTTCATCTTTGGTCATGACAAAGGACACAGCCCCGCTTTCATGGCTGGGTCCAGCTGGAATAAGCGGCGTGGACTTTGCATTCCAGGTCACTGACGAGGCATTTGCCTCAGCTGGAATGGGCTTTAGGGAGTTTGGAGGCTCAAGCAAAACAGCTAGCTGCGCACAGGTTGAGGGTACTGGTCCAGAGCCTGACCCTGATATTGATAAGTTTAACTGCAGCGTCAATAATATTAATATGGCTCTCAGTTCAGGCCAGGCATCTGGTAATGTGCAGTTAGAGGCGCAGGACAGGTTTGGAAACAGGCTTGCAAAGAACGAGAGCTTGTCATTTAATGTTGACAGTACTGGTCCTAATTACGTGTCAATGGCTGCATTTCCAAAATACGCTGTTGGTGACAAGACATTCATAGGTCCTGTTGTAAACATTTCAGTAAACTTCCAGGAAACAGAATCAGGCATGGCAAAAAAAGAGGTCTTCCTTAATCACCAGGGCAGTGCAATTGCTGCAAGCAACTGCACAGGTGGCTGGACCTGCATGTGGTATAACCTTGCTGTGCCAGGCAGCCAAGAAGGCAACACCATTGAGGTTTCTGTTTCAGACAGTTCAACTGACAGGGTTGGAAACCAGGTAACAGCAACAGAATCTGTTACATTTTATGTCGATAAGAAAGCGCCAGAGGTTATTTCATCTAGTGTAAGGGTTGCCAGCTCCGGCGGCCTGGTTATAAGAAATGAGAGCATATTCATAGTAGGCGACACACTTGAGCTTGAGATTAACCTAACAGATGCAGGCAGTGGTGTTGTGGCTGCAGAGGCAGACCTCACTGAGCTTATGTCAGCTGCAAACACAAACTCAACAAGCCAGTATGAAAATTATACAGGAACCTGTTCAAACACAGCAGGAGCTAATTATACATGCGTGTTCACAACCC
>JAFCCF010000056.1 GCA_017610325.1 Candidatus Aminicenantota bacterium
ATGAAGAATAGTCTGACTGTTTTCTTTCTTACATCAAGGCACACTCAACACCTGATTGCAATCGAGACACTGAAGAAAATCAAGGAGTCGTTTGATACAAAATTTATTGTTACTGACATCATTGGGAAAAAATGGATGTGTCCTGTTGAAGGAACAGACTCGCTGTACAGTTCTGAGTTCTATGACTACTGCAAGAAACAGCGCGAGGACAATCTCTGCGAATTTTATGAGAACACAAAAGCAAAAGGCAAGATTAGTGAAAAAGCAAAGCATGTGCTAAAACAGCTTGAGCAGCTGCAGCCATGTGATTCAGAAAAGGTTGTTGAACTCTGCACTGAGAACAAACTATGCCCATATGAAATGTCAATAGCACTTGCCGCAAAGTCGCATATAATTATTGGAGATTATCACCAAATTTTTCATCCAAGCATATCACAAACATTCCTTGCAAAAATTGACAAGAAACTTGATGAAGCAATAATAATTGTTGATGAGGGGCATAATCTTCCGGTGCGTGTTCGCGACCTGGCCTCAGACAAGCTCAGCAGTTACATACTTAACCGCGCTCTTAAAGAAGCAAAGAAAATGGGCTTCAATGAAACCAAGGATAATATTGAGGGTGTGCAGGCTGTGCTTGAGGAGCTCTCGCTTGGAGTGGACATCGGTTCTGAAAAAAAGATTAAGCAAAAAGACTTTATTGACAGGATTAATGACTATAAAGAATATGAAACAATGGCTGCTGACCTTGAGTTTGTTGGAGATGACATCAGGAAGATGCAGAAGCAGAGCTTTGTGGGGGCAGTTGCAAGATTCATGGAGATATGGCAACAGGCTGATGAAGGCTTTACCAGGATTATCTCAAAGACTGCTTCAAAATATGGCGATAATATTAATCTCAATTACAGATGCCTTGACCCGTCCCTACTCACTAAGGATGTTATCAAGGCAAGCTATTCAACCATACTAATGTCAGGAACACTAACTCCAACAGAGATGTACCACAACCTGCTTGGCTTTCCGGAGAACACAGAAGAAGAAGCCTATGGAAGTCCATTCCCAAATGAAAACCGGCTTAATCTGATTATTCCAAGGACAACAACAAAGTTTACTTGCAGGAGCACTGGCCAGTACCAAGAGATTGCAAAGATATGCGCAGATATTGTGAACTGTGTTCCTGGAAACAGTGCTGTATTCTTTCCAAGCTATGAACTGCGTGACAACGTCTACAGTTTTTTCTGCTCCCAGACAAAGAAGAAGCTGATAATAGAAACATCTGGCATGAGCAAACAAGAGAAAAAAGAGCTCTTGGAGGATTTTAAGAAAAACAAAAAAGACGGTGCTGTGTTATTGGCAGTTGCAGCTGGCAGCTATGGTGAAAGCATTGACCTACCAGGTGATTTGCTTAAAGCTGTTGTTGTTGTTGGCCTGCCCTTGCAGCGCCCAGACCTTGAGACAAAAGAGCTCATCAACTATTATGATATGAAGTTTAGCAAGGGCTGGGATTATGGGTATCTATTTCCTGCTTTTAACAAGTGCCTACAGAATGCAGGCAGATGCATCCGCTCAAAAGATGATAGAGGAATCATTGTGTTCCTTGACGAGCGCTACAGCTGGAGAAACTACGCACGATGCTTCCCACAAGACATGGAAATTAAAGTCACAGAAAGATACAAAGAAATAATTGAATATTTCTTCAGCGAGTATTAGAAACAATTTAATACAATCAGTTATTCTAATTTCACATGGATGTTGTACCAAAAAAAGGTCCGCAGGTTATCTGCAGTGGATTTATTGAAAAGGAAGGGAAGTTTCTGATATTTTTATGTCCTAAGTTCAGAGTGTGGAGAGTACCTGGTGGAAGGGCTGAAAACAATGAAAAGTTAGAGGACACTTTCATTAGAGAAATGGAAGAAGAGATTGGAATAACAGTCAAGAATCCAAGGTTTCTTGGTTATGGCCAGGACAACCAGCACCATTTTGGTAAACAAAAAGATACAGACAGGCTGCTTATGTTCTACCATGTCAAGATTAAAGAAGAGCCTACAATTGACACTAGTGAAGCTGACGAACATAAATGGGTTACGCTTGATGAATTAAAGAATATCAACGATAAAGAGGGGGCTCTTACTGAATTTTTTGAGAAAAACCCAGATAATTTTCTATAAACATATTGTTATACCAGTATACAAAAACGTAACATTTATATACTAGCTCTACTTTATAGATTATAGTGGTGAGTAATCAGAGGGATTGTATTCCATGTCCAC
The DNA here is from genome assembly GCA_017610325.1 of Candidatus Aminicenantota bacterium. Classification (GTDB taxonomy): domain Archaea; phylum Nanobdellota; class Nanobdellia; order Woesearchaeales; family JAFCCF01; genus JAFCCF01. The sequence continues at coordinate 2,268 of JAFCCF010000056.1, forward strand.
ATGGTCTACCAAAAATTCATGCTGAAAAGGCCCTTCACCCTAAATTCTAAACCACCCCCCACTAGCCTGAAGGGCCTTCTTCTTTTCACATGATAGATACAAATAAACTTAAGCTAGAACAATTAAAGCTTGCAAAGAAGATTCTATTAAAGAAAGGTTTCGAAGACATAAAACTTATTGCAGGCTGTGACCAGGCTTATTTTCAGAACAAGATAATCAGTGCAGTTGCTGTGTTAAACTATAAAGACCTGAGTGTTGCAGAGCTTAAGTATACAATACAAGATGTCAAGTTCCCCTATATCTCAGGCTACTTAAGCTATAGGGAAAGTCCTGTAATTCTAGAAACATTCAACAAGCTCAAAAAAGAACCAGACCTCATACTTGTAGATGGCAACGGCATCCTGCATCCAAGAAAAATTGGTTTAGCAAGCCATCTTGGCCTGATTCTTGACAAGCCAACAGTTGGTGTTGCCAAGAACCTAATGTTAGGGGATGAAAAAGATGATAAGATTTTTGTTGAGAATGAGCCAAGGGCAATCATAATGAAGACAAGGAATTTTGCAAAGCCGATTTATGTTTCTCCAGGACATCTGGTCACGTTAACAAACAGTTTGGAGATTGTCAAGCACTGCCTAAGAGGCAGCAAGCTTCCAGAACCATTAAAGGTGGCACACAACTATGCAAACAAAATCAAGAGAGAACTTAAGGAAGGGGATAAGTAGTTTCAGGTATTCTCAGCTTCTTTTGCAGGAATACAACCCATTAAAGAGAAGCAGAAAAAATCTGTACCAGACAGATCTGAAACTCCAAAATTAAGCGCAAGATTTAAAAGTTAACCATGTTACCTATTTCTAATCGGGCCTGTGGTCTAGTGGCTCAACGGGTTACGCTCCGTTGACATGCAATGTGCGGCATAAAGCCACACGTGCGCACTAACGTGCGCAACTCGTTCCACAGATGATGTCGCCTTCACATGGCGGAGATCGCCAGTTCAAATCTGGCCAGGCCCATTCATGATTTACGAAGTAAATCCCCAGGTCAGAGGTGTCGGAACCAAAGGTTCTGACTTTGAAAATGACACGCCGCGAAGAAATTTTTGAGATTCTAAAGCATGAAAAGCGCAGCGCACAGGAGCTTGCCAACTATTTCAGGGTTGAACTTAAGTGGGTTATTGAAGACTTGTACCACCTAGCAAAATCTGCCAAGCCAACCTATGACCTTAGAATGTTTCCAGCAGAATGCAAGAGGTGCGGATTTATATTCAAGGAGCGCAGCAGAATCAAGGCACCGACAAAATGCCCAAGATGCAGAGAAGAATCAATCCAAGCTCCATTGTTTATAATTGAGAGGAAGATTTAAATATTATAACCCTATTATACTCTCTATATTAAGCTGGAGGTGGGTAATTTGGCTGAAGAAAAAGCTAAAGAAGGAGCTGTTGAAGAAGCACCAGGAAAAGAGATTGGAAAAATCTCACATTTTTTTGGGCACATAAACGTGGCAGTTATTGAACTGACTAGCACCATGAAGAACGGAGACAAGATTCGCATAAAGGGTCACTCAACAGATTTTGAACAACCAGTTGACTCAATGCAGATTGACCATAAGGGTGTGGATACAGCTAAGAAAGGCCAGTCAATTGGCATGAAAGTCTCTGACAAGTGCAGAGAAGGCGATATTGTCTACAAAGTTGAATAAACAACCCTTATATATTTTCTTAACTTTTCTCCTAAATATGAGAATAATCCCTGATAAAAAAGAACCTGACAGATTTAAGGTTGAAAGCTCCAGCAAGAAGGGTAATTTTTATCATGTTAATGTTGTGCAACCATTCTGTGACTGCCCAAACTTCATGTTCAGAGAAATCAAGGTGCACGGAGAGTGTAAGCATATCAAGGCTGTTAAGGAATATATAGAAAAACATAAAAAGAAAGGATTAGAGAAATATGCTGACAGGTATGAACAAATAATCAGCTTTGTCAAAGATAAAAAAGAAGTTGACTCTGTTGAGCTTATTGAAAAGTTCAGCGAGCAAGAGGTCAATGAACTGATAAAGAAGGGGGAGTTATTGGAACAACGCAACGTTATAAGGCTGCTCAGGTGAAACAATGATTGAAAATTATTGCTTTGGCTCATTCATGATTGACGGCAGGGAATATAATTATGATATCAAGATAAAAGGAGAGGAGATTATACCATGGCAATACATCAAACACCATACAGTTATGTTAGAGGATATGAAGGAACTTTTAGAACCAAAGCCAGAAATTATTGTCATAGGCACCGGAAGCCAGGGTGTTGTCAAGGTTGAGGATACAGTGCTTAAGCTTGCTGAATCAGAGGGTATTAAAGTGATAGTCAAGCCAACTGGAGAAGCTTGCGAAGAATATAACAAGATATTAAAAGAAAAAAAGAGGGTGTGCGCAATACTGCACAACACATGTTAAAATGCACATACTGATTTACGCAATTATTGCAACAGCTGTAGTAAGCCTTGGAGCAGTGTTTGGTTATTTCCTGTCATCTTATGTTAAAAATATTATCCCAATCATGCTGCCAATTGCAGCTAGCGGATTCATATACATTGCAGCCTCTGACCTTGTGCCAGAACTGCACAAAAAACCTAAGATAAGCAAGGCCATGTACTCATTCATCTTCTTCCTTGTTGGCATTGGACTTATGTGGCTTGTCAAGTTTCTGTTTGGCGGCTAATCACATTAATTCTTTTGTTGCGTAATGTGTTGCTATTAGAATAACAAGCCCAATAACCATCGAGGTCCAGAAACTCAGCTCTGTGTTGTTCGAAAACAGGTATAAATAATTTACGCAAAATATTTATACAATCAATCTGTTCTTTGAATCA
>JAFCCF010000057.1 GCA_017610325.1 Candidatus Aminicenantota bacterium
TGCATCTTCAGAATAATTCTTGTTTCCAGTCACCTCATGAGCCAAAAGAAGAGTCTGTACCATTGATGCTGCGTCAACTGGCTGCTGGTCAAAATGTGCTCTCTGGCCGTTGCGTACATACCATCCATCCTGCCCGATTGGAGCAAAATAACCGTTCTCAAAGGTTACGGAACGCAGAAAATCAAGTGATTTCAGCGCAATGTCAAGGTATCTCCTGTTTTTGGTTGCAATGTGAGCATACAGAAGCGCCTCAGGCAGCTTACTGTTTGAATAGGTAAGGTCTTCTTCAAACCATCGCCATTCATCAGAAGAGCATTTGCTGTAAAGATTAATAAGATTATCTGCCAGCCGTGAAATTCTTTTCTTATTAGACTCAGAAGGCTTGGCAAGATTAAGGTAATAGATTCCGGCAAGTGAGAATGCAACTGCCCGTGGAGAATTTATGCTTCCCATAACATCAAGCGCTTTTCTCATAACCTGTTCAGCATCCTGCTTAATAGATTTTGGCACGCTGGATGAATTGAGCAGGTAACCAAGCGCCCAGAGTGACCTGCCGTGCGCATCCTCGCTCCAGTTCTTCCTGTCAACTTTTTTGTGTTGGTCCACAAAATTGTACAGCTTGCCATTAGCATGCTGGACATGTTCCATATAATCAAGATATTTCCGGACCATGCCATTGCTTGACTTGCCAGTAAGCTCATTGTGCATGCAACAAACAATCATAGCCCGTGCATTGTCATCAAGGGAATAGCCAAGAGAAAGATTTGGTTTAATGTTGTTTGCAAACTGGATAACCCCAAAAGCATCAGTCAGCCGGCTCAGATGATCCAGCTTAACCTCGGGAATTCTCACTGCATACTTCTCAGAAAGTTCAACATATTTCTTAAAAATCCTTCGATAAGCAAGAGCTACGTTGTCCCAGGTCATGTGCCTTGTGTTCTCATATGCGTCAAGTTCCATATCCTTTTTTAGCTTTGGGTCTGAAAGGATTTTCTTAATTGCTGACTCAAAAGAAGCAGGATTTCTGAACTTTGCCAGCACACCCCTGGCTGGGGTCACGAGCTCTTTTGCGTGCAGGATTGGTGTTGAAACAACGGCCCTGCCTGCACCAACTGCATATGCAAGTGTGCCGCTTGTGACCTGGTTGGGGTCATTATTAGAGCAAATATAAATGTCAGTTGCCTTAAGGTACTGGCAAATTTCTTGTAAGGTTACATACTTATTGTAAAATTTCACATGGTTCTCAAGCTTGAGCTTCTTGATAATTCTCACAAGCTTATTTCGGTATTCTTCACCCTCTTTTTTCCTCACAACAGGATGTGTCTCACCAACTATGAGATAAAGTAGATTTGGAAATTTTTTAATAAGCTTTGGAAGGGCCCTTATCACATATTCATATCCCTTGCCGCGGTTCAACATACCAAACGAAAGTAGCAGGGGTCTGTCAGCGTAGCCAAGAGCCTCTTTCGTCTTGTTGCTATTGACAAAGGGGATCTTTGGGATTCCGTGCGGCACCACCTTGATATCTGATTTAATTCCATATTTTTCTCTCAGTATTTCCCTGCCAATTTTTGCCATGACAATTATACATTCTGACTTTGCTGCCAGTATCTGCACCACGCGCTTCATGCGATCATCTGGCTCAGGCAGCACAGAATGAAAAGTGATAACCACTGGTTTTTGTATTAATTCAAGGAAAGCAATGAGGTAGCTACCACACTCGCCGCCAAAGATTCCAAACTCGTGCTGGATATTCACAAGCTTGATGTCGCTGTTAAGGTTAATCTTCTTTGCGATGTCAAGATAATGCTGAAGATCTGTATCAATAATCTGGAAAACTACCTTTGAAGGGTAATTGTAGACGCTTGTAGCATCATTGTTCATTGCAAGAATCTGAGAACTTATCTGCGGAAGGAAATTATTATCCATGGCAGTAGTTAGGTCTTTTGTAAAAGTTGCAATCCCACACTCCCTTGGCGGAAATGTTGCCATATACAATACAGATGATGTGTTGACTCGACCAATCATGTCAACAACTGAAAGAAAGAGGTTAGTTATAAAGCTTTTGTTTAAATCGCAACTGCAATCGCATGTTCTGTCCCGAATCTGCCCTTCCGCTGGTCACGCATGCGTGACTGTTTACCCGCATTGACAGCGGCAGGGCTTGGAAACTCTTGAGACATAGCCGCAACCGCAGTAAAGCTTAAATATTACTTTGATGTAAGAAAGTGCATGGACAAAAAAGAGGAAGGTTATACACAGGCAGTCGAGGCAATCAAAAAATGCTGTAGCCCTAATGGCATGTTTGCTTCTGGAACACGGCAGGGTTATACCTCTGTGTGGTCAAGGGACAGCATGATTTCTCTTCTTGGCGGAAGCCTGGCAAAGGATGAGCTGATTAAAACAACTTTCAGGAAAACACTTGACACACTGAGCAAATACCAGAGCGAGCTGGGCCAGATAGCAAACTGTGTTGACATGTTTGACAGCAGGAGAAAAAAACAGGTTACCTTTGCAACAATTGATTCTTCGCTGTGGTACCTTATTGGCGAGCAGATTTACGCAAAGAGGTATGGTGACAGGAGCCTGCTAAAAAAGCACAAGAGAAACATTGAAAAAGCGATTCTGTGGCTGAGGTATCAGGATGCTGGTGAGGAGAAACTGCCAGAGCAGCAGCCAACATCAGATTGGCAGGATGCATTTCCGCATAAGTATGGCCACACACTTAACACCCAGGCAATGTATTACTGGGTTCTTAGCAAGTATGGAATGAAAAAACAGGCAGAAGAAGTAAAGAGGATTGTCAACGGAGAGCAGAGGAAAGACCTTAATTTCTGGAACAGGAGCTATTATCTGCCATGGATATGGAAGGACCATGGAGGTTACCAGGAAAAAGAGTTCTGGTTTGACAGCCTTGGTAACATGCTTGCTATAGTTTTTGGACTTGCATCTGAAGAAAGAGGCAAGAAGATTATCAAGCACATAGAAAAAAATAAGATTAACAAACCATATCCTGTCAAGGTAATCTATCCACCAATCAAGGACGGGGACAAGGAATGGAAGCCATACTTTAAGATGTGCGATGCGCGCCTGCCATTGCAGTACCTTAACGGCGGAATCTGGCCTTTTGTCGGTGGATTCTATGTTGCTGCGCTTGTCAAGCTAAAGATGTTCAAGAAAGCGCAGCAGGAGCTGGATAAACTTGCTCAGGCAAACTTTGTTGGAAAGAAAATAGAATGGGAGTTCAATGAATGGCTTGACGGAAGAACTGGCAAGCCAAAAGGCGGCGTGTACCAAGCATGGTCAATTGGAATGTACATGTTTGCGTATGAATGCGTAAGAAGAAAAAAAGTTCTTATCTGATATTGCCTTCGATTAATTCTGCAATATGCTTTGCTCTGGTAACATAATCAAATTTCTCAGCTGAGTACTGACGCGCCTCAGTTCCCATCTTCTTTCTCAGCTCATCATCTGTCAGCAGTTTATGCGTGTATTCTGCAAGTTCATTGATGTCTGCCCTATACGCAAATGTCTTTGGCTCGTCAAACTTAATAACATCATCTTCCTTGAATCCCATCCAGGTGTACACCTTTTCTTCGGTCAGGTCAACTGTCTCACTTACTTTTGCAAGGTACCCTGTTTTTCCATGCACAATTGTATCTTTTGGACCCATTGCATCAATGCTGATGACTGGCCTGCCGCACAACTGCGCCTCAACCTGAATCATGCCAAAGCCTTCCAGCCTTGAAGGGGCTGCATACACATCGCACATGCTAAGGAACAGTGGCATAAACTCTGTGGAAAATCCGCCTGTGAGATATATAACCTTATCTTTTATTCCCAAATCTTCAAGAATCTTAAGCTCTTCCTTGTGATGGTAGTCATATGATTCGCTTTCGCCCCATGCCTTGCAGATATATTTCCAGTCTTTGAACTCATTGTTTATCTGTGCAAGTGCCGCATACATTTCCTGCGCTCCTTTGCTTGTCACATCACCGCCAACAGTCATGATAACTTTCTCATGCTCCTTTATGCCAAGCTTCTCTCTCATTTTTGCCAAGCCTGCGCCATTGTTTGTGAGGGGCTTGAACAATTCTGTGTCAAAGCCAATGTGCGCTGTCCTAAAGTTCTTGGTGTCGACCCCGTCACGTTTATATGTCTGCGTGACCCAGTTGCTTGTTGTCAGCACAAGCGGGAGAGAGCTTAGAACATCATGATAATTTGCAACCCAGCCATCTGCAACAAGCCATGGAACTGGCTGCACATTATACTTTTGTGGGTGAAGAATCAATTGTGGGGTATTGTGCCAGCACCCAACGCCAACTGCAACATCTGGCTGGAAAGCTTCATAGCTGTAGACTTTCTGAAATCCAGCATTCCAGTCGCATGGCAGAACCTCTTTGCCCAATTTCAACAGGCCATTGTAGAGCATGTTACCCTGTATGCTCAAGCCATCTGACTGAACTGGGTGTGCGTAAAGTATTAGATATTTCATTGTTCTTCTACACCAAATGTTTCTGTATCTGCACAGCAGACCTCTTCAAACGAGCCCTTCTGAAAACTGTAATGTTTTGTTATGAGCTCTTTCTTTTTCTCAAGCTCTGCGTCTGTGAGCTTAAGCTTCAGCTTTGCAGCCTTGTTTGCAAAGCAAAAGTCGTCGCCCCTTGAAACATAATCAAAATATAATGCCTTTTTGCAAAGAAGCTTGGCATCCTTTATAAATTTTTTCACCGCGCGATGAATTTCTTTGTGTCTCACATGCCCATACTCACCGTTTTCGCCATGAGTGAAGATTCTATCATACTGGTTTGTTTTCAGTAATGGAAACAATCTCTGCTCAATGTCATCAATGGTTGTCTCTGTGCTCAGCCTGTCATCATCCAGGTCAGACATGAAACACTCTGCGCCCAAGAGCTTGCATACCTTATGAAACTTTGGGTTGCGGTCAGGGTCCTGTTTCCTGCACAAGCTCACAATTGTCCAGTTCCAATCTGGATGTCTCAGAATAAACCCCCCCATCCAAATGGTTTCGTCATCTGGGTGCGCAACAACAACAAGCGCTCTCATTTTCCAGAATGATGTTTTATCAACTGCCCGTCAGGCTCCTTATGCTTAATCAGTTCCT
>JAFCCF010000058.1 GCA_017610325.1 Candidatus Aminicenantota bacterium
GGTTATTCCCTCGCCCTGTTGAATCAAGCCATGGTCAATGTCTAAATTAAGTTGAGTTTTTCCAATATCCTTGCGAGCTCCGAAATCAAAAGATAATTTGTTGCCAGCTGGGATTGTGACACGTGCTGAAGGTGATATAACAAATGAAGTGGCATCATATTTACCAATCTCCTTTTCATTAAATATAAAGTTACCATAGTCCTTACTGTATCTTCCATCTAATGAAATTGATAAATTATCTGATGGCTTAATAATAATACCTGCTGTACCACCATACTCATTGCCCTTCTTTGTAACGTCTGTGATATTGCCGATTACATGTTCTGCTTCTGTTTGGTTAGCAGATGCACTAATATTAAAGCCAATTACCTTATTCTTTTTCTTCTCAGGTGTTTCTGGCTCTTGAGATAAAGTCACACTTAGAATCTGTGGGGGTTCTACTTCTTTCTGCTCTTTTTTAGTGTATTCCCTTGGTTGCTCTGGAACTACTTCTGGAACTTCCTGTGGTTTCACTAATTCCCCTTCTTCAATATTCTCTTTTCTTGCTACTGCTGCTTTAGCTATTGAAGCTAAGTATTTATTTAGTGAAACATACACAACACCATCTTTTTTATAAGCATCTTCAATCTCTACAACTCCAAACTGCCAAAGATGGTCTTTTACAAAGATGCCATCTTCAAATACATCAGCATTAAGTTCTCCTCTTAGGTCTCTTAGCTTGAAATACCCAGATGTATCTACCTTTTGGTTGCCATCTTTGTCAACAAGCACCCTTAGATACAGATTATCCATCTGTTCTATTACATCTTTGTATAACTTTTTATCTAGCTTATATGTGATAACATTATTAGAATCAACACCTAGTTCAAGTATGCCCTGCTCAAGCTTGCCAAGCTGATATTTTATCTTTACTTCAATATCCTTACCATTGAACCACTTGCCATCGAGCAACTCTTCAATTGTCTGTTTCTCAGCTTCTTGATTCTCAGTGTCTCCTGCAGTTACTCCTGTTCCTGGTAGTACTAGCTCTGGCTTGCTAGTTGCATATGCAAATGCTGAAAGATTAAAGAATGTAGCAAGCACCCCTATGCCAACCTTCATAACAGTGTTTCTATATAACCCGTGTAAAAGACCAATAAGACTTTTGTGATTAGGAACCTCAGAGTTCGGTATGTTCTTCTGCTCAGCGTTCATATTGAAAAACTCCCTATTTTAACAGTTATGCGGTAGTTAAGTAATAGTACTACTGCTGAATAATGAATTCATATATAAATCTATCGGAATTTGTGGGCTGCTGGCTAAATTATATATATCAGAATAAAATCCCAGATTCTACATGATTTCAATAATAGGTGCTGGGCCAGTTGGCTCATACCTTGGATGGCTCCTTGCCAAGAAAGGAAGGGAAGTTGAGATATTTGAACAGCATAGTGAAATAGGGGTGCCTGTGCAGTGTGCTGGTTTCCTGACCTCGGAGATTGAGAAGCTAATTAAAGCAGATAGAAGATGGCTTATCAATAGGACCAAGGCTGTCAGGGTAATTGCCCCTGATAAAAGCTCAGTTAAGTTCGGAAAAGATGAGATTGTGATTAACAGAACTAATTTTGACAGGTTTCTTGCTGACAAGGCAGCTGACGCAGGTGCGCAATTGAGTATGAACCACCGCTTTGTTGGTTTTGACGGTAAAAACATTAAGATTTTAGATATGGGGACGAACAAAAAAAAGAAGATTAAGTCGGAGTTTGTTATTGGTGCTGACGGTCCGAGAAGCGCTGTTGCAAAACAAGCAGGATTTTATGGAAAAAGGCAGCTTCTGGTTGGCATGCAAGCAAGGGTCAAGCTGGAGTGCAGGCCAGATACATATGAGGCACACCTTGGTAACTGCTTTCCATGCAGTTTTGCCTGGGTAATTCCTGAATCAGAAAGTGTTGCAAGAATTGGGCTGATTTCAAGGATGAGTGATGGAAATTATTTTAAGCAGTTCCTCAGGAACAGGTTAGGCACTGGCTGGAAAAATAAAGTTATACAATATCAAGGTGGATTGATACCAGTCTACAGGCCTGGCATAAAGACCCAGAAAGACAACATTTACCTGGTTGGGGATGCTGCCTGCCAGATAAAGAATACCACTGCAGGCGGAATTGTGCCTGGAATGGTTGCTGCTAAGTCATTGTGCGACTCAATCCTGCACAACAAGAATTATGAAAGAGAATGGAGAACCAAGCTAAAAAAAGAATTATGGGTCCATTACAGGCTTAGGAAGGTCTTGAATAAGTTCTCAGACAAGGATTTCAATAACTTGGTAAAGATTTGCGGCAGTGAACGGGTCAGGGGAGTAATTGGAAGAGAGAGCCGCGAGTTTCCTTCTAAACTAATCCTCAAGCTGATTCTAAATGAGCCAAAATTACTGGGATTTGCTAAGTTGTTGTTTAAAGCATAAGTTTTATAAGTCAAGAGGGATTTTTGATTGGAATATGTCAGAAAGTAGTGAACCTGAGGGGGTTAAGCATTCAGAGCATCATATAACTCACCATATTGACGAGCATGAGCCCCATCGCGAAAAACAAAGTGTAAAGAAGAACTTTAAGGATTTTCTCAAGATATTCAAGAAGAACAAAAAGATAATGGGCGTGGCCTTTGTTTTAGTGCTTCTTCTTATTCCTATATACTATAGCCTCAGCCTGAGGCTAATGCCAGTATACCTTCCAAAAGCCGATGAATGGGCGCAGCAATCTGTTGAAAGGTTCTACAGGTCAAATATTGAGAATGACATCAATAACAAGTATGCATATCTTCCTACTGCAAAGAGGACTGAGTTAATCGAGCGGGAGTTTCAAAGGATTCTTGTTGAGGAAAAAGATAATGTTGAGGCCCAACGTGAGGGTGTTGCAGCAGATATAAGGAGTGGTTTCCAGGACAAGAACGGTGACACATACCTTATTGCAATTGACCCTTACATGCATTACCAATATGCCAAAAATTATATTGAGAACGGTCATAGTGGAAATATTCTTGTTGACGGCAAACCATACAATACCCTGAGATATGGCCAGATACCAAAGATTGAAGTGCCAAGGTTCCACCCATGGCTGCTGGCTAAGCTGTATAATATAATGAAGGTGTTCAAACCCGACATATCAATTATGAGGAGCGTGTTCTTCTTTCCAGCAATATTATGCACGCTTGCTGTGCTCCCTGCTTTCTTTATTGGCAGGAGGCTTGGCGGTAATCTTGGAGGATTAATTACATCTGTTATAGTTGCAGTTCATCAATCTATCCTTAGCAGGACAGTGGCGGGTTTTTCAGATACAGATGCATATAATGTATTCTTTCCGTTGATTATTCTATGGATATTTATTGAGATGATGGTGTCAAAAGATAAGAAGACGACAATTGCGCTCGGGGTTGTGAATGGTTTCTTTGTTGGAGCTTATTCAATTGCCTGGACAGGCTGGTGGTACACCTTTGACTTTATCATGGCTTATGTGGTAATTGCTTCGCTGTTCTATCTAATAAAGCATATTGTGGAGCATAAGGGTAAGATAAAGCACATATTCCAGAAAGATGTTAAGAGGACCATAAATTGGGGGGGTTCATTCTTTGTATCTTCACTTGTGTTTGTTGCGATACTCAAAACAACATTTGGAAAGCTGCCATTTGGGCAGGCAGTTGGATTCTTTTTCAGGAGAGTGCTGCTGGAGCCATTCTCATTCCTGAAGTTTAAAGAAGTGGCTGTAACATCAATATGGCCTAATGTGTTTACAACAGTTGCAGAGCTTAACCTGGTAGGACTAAACAAAGTAATAAATTCAATATCGCTTGGAAGCATTATAATGTTTGCATTTGCATTAATTGGCATTGTCGTGCTTATGGTAAAAAAGGGTAAAAAGCTCTCAAAGATAGATTACTGGTTCCTTATCATATCTGTTGTATGGTACCTAATAATTGCCAAGTGGCAGCAGCAGCTGGCAGGTGACCCTATTGTGTTTGCAATTCTTATTGGCTTGCCCCTTGCAGGCGCAGTTGTACTGGCAATATTCTTTGATTCAAAGCTGCAGGTTGAATTCCCCATCTTGCTCACTATATTTTTCACTGCAACACTCTTTAGCAGTACAAGGGGAGTCAGGTTCACTGCCCTTGCAGTTCCAATTTATGCTATCTTGCTTGGTGCCAGTGTCGGCAGTATTTACGAGTATGTAAATAGTTGGGTATCAAAATCTCTTAAGGTAAATAAACTGTTGATTCAGATTGTGCTTTTCATTCTAATAGTTCTTCTAATATTCCCAACCCAGCTTAGTGTGGCAAAGCAGCAAGCACTAAATGAACTGCCTTCAATGACAGATGCATGGTACAATACCCTTATAAAAATCAAGGACAGCTCAGACAAATCAGTAACAACATCATGGTGGGACTTTGGACACTGGTTTGTGGCAATTAGCGAGCGCAGTGTTACATTTGATGGAGGTTCCCAGGGTAAGAGAATCCACTGGGTTGGCAAGACGCTGCTTACTGACGATGAGGATGAAGCAATTAACATACTAAGGATGCTTAACTGCGGGCAGGAACTGCCTGTTGAGATACTTGAAAACTATACAGGAGATGATTATAACACTGTCAAAATCCTTTACAGGATAATAGGAGAAGAGATAGATGAGGCAAAACAGACATTGCTTGAGCAGGGCCTTACAGATGAGCAGGCAGATAAGTTGCTCAATTATACACACTGTGAGCCGATTGACCAGTATTATATCGCATCTGGCGACATGGTTTCAAAAGCAGGTGTGTGGTCGCACTTTGGAGGCTGGGATTTCACAAGAGGTGTTATGTTTAACCGTGTTAAGAAGAAGAACCAGCAGGAAGGGGTCAAGATACTGATGGAACAGTTTAATCTCACGCAAGCAGAAGCTGATAAGACTTACTTTGATATTAAGTCAAAGGGTGGTGACGAGTTTGTAACTGGCTGGCCAAGTTATGCAGGAAACACAAAGTCCCAGTGCGCAATGCAGAACCAAACAATTGTGTGCCAGAATGGCCTGGTATATAATCATGCTACTGGAGAGGCAACCATA
>JAFCCF010000059.1 GCA_017610325.1 Candidatus Aminicenantota bacterium
ACCACAACAGCAGCACCAACAACAACAACAATGCCAGAAGAAGCACCAGCACAAAACTTAACCTGGCTGTGGATATTGATTATTGTAATAGTAGTGCTTGTAGTTGTACTATTACTTATTAAGAAAAAGAAGGAAGCATTTTAACCTTCTATTTTTTCTTTCTTTTTTATTTATTCGAACACAGCAGAGATATAATCGCAGCAGGAGTTGTAATCTCCGCTTATATCACCTGAAGAATAATGGCTGAGCTTTGTGACCTTGCTAAAATCGATTGATTCAATCAGTGTTGCAACAGGATATTTGCCGCAGATTGTAGCTCCTGTTTTTTCAATATAGCTAAGAAAGCCTTTTGTGTCCTTGTTTTCTATGAATGCAAATGCTCCATTATCCAGCTTCTCAAGGTTCTCCTTAATATTATCTGAGAATGGCCTGTAGCCATAGTTAAAGCCAAAGTGCGTGAAATCACCGCTTGCCAAGACACAAACATGCCTGCCATATTCTTTTAGAGCTTCTTTTATGCCTGCTCCGAGCTTGACTGGGTTTGTGTGCCCCACAACAATTGGCACAACCTTGAGATTCTTGTATATGAACTGTAAAAATGGTAATTGCACCTCAACAGAGTGCTCCTGCATATGCGGCGCTGCATCCTCAACAAGTTCAGTGTGGTCTGTGAGAAGCAGTGAAAGCTTCTTGTCAAGCTTTACAGTGCCCAAGGGAGTTTCATAGTCATCTGGCGAGATGCTGCTGTATCCTCCTGTATGGCTTGTTCCAATAATTATAAATGAATCAGGAGCTTTTGACTCAGCTATTTGCTTATACGCATGTGCAGCTGAGAAACCACTGAACATATACCCTGCATGAGGTACTATTGCACCTTTAATGAGCCTTTCTGAGGATTTTCCTGGCAGCATCCCTGGACCAGGAGAATTAAGAAAACACCCTTTAATCTGAGCCCTAAGCTGCTCTGCATCACCCTCATAAAATTGCCCTGCGACAATTGGTTTTCTTGTCATATGCATTTTTAAGTTTCTAATATATAAATATCTTTTTATTAACTGTTTGAATTGAAAAGATTTTTATATTAATAGTTTTTTAAGGGGTATTAAGGGGTAAAAATGGCTTCAAAAGGCTTTAACCAAGAAATGGGAAACTATTTGTCTTCCAGAAAACATCATTATGGTAGGTTCCATGGTGTACCGCAGGGTAAAACTCTAGATGCTAAGAAAGACTTTGAAGATAGCAAGATTGAGGTTATTGAGGGTGAGAAGGTAATAAACATATCTGAAATCTTCAGAAAACTGTTTAGAAGGTCAAAAAAACAGAAAAAAGCAGAGGAGCCAGCAGAGGAAAAGATTAAGATTAATGAAGAGCAACAGCAGCTGGAACTAACTGAGTCTGAAGAAGAAGAGCTTGAAAAACTGCCAAAAAAGCAGGGGTTTTTCAGAAGACTGTTCAAGGTATTTATCAAGACTGACGTTGACAAGGAATTCATAGACGAGTATGAGGATGAGATTGACACACTTGATGAAGATATTTCTGAGATGAAGGAAGAACTCAAGCAGGTTGCAAAGATTACAACAAATATCATGTCAAAACTCCCTGACAAGGAGCTTGAAAAGCTCAAATCAGGCGAGGACTTTTCAAAGTTCAAGGATATCCTCAAGAAGTATGATATGATTAAGTAATCAAAAAATATATATACTATGTTCTTGATTAGATAACAGTATGGTAGAGCACAAGACACTGGACGAGCAACAGATTGTTGACCAGCAGAAGATGCAGTGTCCTTTCTGTAAGATAGTCAAGGGTGATATTCCTTCTAAAAAGGTCTATGAGGATGACAAGCTGCTTGCAGTGCTTGATATTAATCCTATTAGAAAAGGGCACATCCTTCTCATGCCAAAAGAGCATTACCCTGTGATGCCCATGGTGCCAGAGACAACATTTGAGGGCATGTTTATTGTTACAAAAAGATTATCAGAGGTAGTCAAGAGCATTTTTGAGAAGAGTGGCACAACAATTTTTATTGCAAACGGCGGGGCAGCTGGCCAACAGTCTGCCCACTTCATGCTGCACATTATTCCAAGAGATGATGGAGATGGCCTAATTAACTTTGAGATACCTCATCATAAGCTCAAGAAGAAGGAATATAAGGAACTTTTTGATATTCTGAAAAACAACCTGCAAATCATGCTCAAGGACAGGTATGGCCAGTTTCCTATGAGGGACAGCAACGGAAATGTTATACGCCCGCGAGCTACTGAAAAAAGGTTCACAAAATCACAGGTGCTACAGATAATTGAGAACAACCCACAGCTTAAGGGGTTAATCATGAAAAGTCCTGAGGAATTTGTTGATTCTGTTGACAAGACACCCCAGCTGCAGCAGTTGTTTGCTACTCTTGATGTTCATGAAATTGTGAAAGAGATTAATCCCAGCTACAAGAAAGGAAAGAAAAAAGACAAGGTTGTTGAGGCAGAGTTCAAGGAAGAACCTAAGAAAGAAAAGAAGAAAAAAACAGAGAAGGAGCCAGAACCAGAAGAAAAAGAAGAAGAACCTGTAGAACAAGAAGATACATCACATGATGATGGGGATGATAGTGATGATGATGGTGCTAACCTAGACCTGATATCGAGGATGTTTTGATGGAAGACTGTGAAAATTGCAAAGCCTTGAAAGAAGCAAAGAATATTTTATATGAGGATGCAATCTGCGTAGCTGTGATGCCCGAGGATGGTGCCACGCTTGGCCATATTAAGGTGTTTCCAAAGCAGCACGTGCACACCCTTGAGAATATTCCAGATGACATAAGCAACCATTTGTTTTTTGTGGCAAGCAATGTTGCAATGGGGGTTTTTGAGGCAATTGGTGCACATGGCACTAATATAATTGTAAACAATGGAGTAGAGGATGGCCGAGAGCATCTAACAATTCATGTTATCCCAAGAAAAACCGGCGATGGCCTAGATTTCACGTGGAAGCCAAAGCCAGCTGATAGTAATGAGCTAGATGAGGTAAAAGAGAGGATTAACCAGCACACCCAGTTCATAACATCCCAGGAAGCTCAAAAGATTCAGCAGCGTGACACTGAGCCATTAACAAAAGAAGATGAGGAAATTGATCCAGAGGAAGATTTGCTTCTCAAGACCCTTGACAGAATCCCCTAGGTGTCTTCCTTATAGCTAGCCATGTACTTTTTATATCTATCATGTTATGGTCAAACTTAAATCTCTTGCTTTAAATTAAACTAAGTTCCTTCTTGCCAGCCTGCCATATATTCT
Organism: Candidatus Aminicenantota bacterium; assembly: GCA_017610325.1. Classification (GTDB taxonomy): domain Archaea; phylum Nanobdellota; class Nanobdellia; order Woesearchaeales; family JAFCCF01; genus JAFCCF01. The sequence goes on from JAFCCF010000059.1 coordinate 3,282, forward strand.
ATCTGTTCTGCTGTTATCACATCAAATTCAATTCCCCATGCTTTAAGTTGTAGCTCTGCGATATTATCGTCAATTTCCTTAGGCAGTCTTATTACTCCTGGCTTGAGCTTGTCCTTGTTCTTGATACCATACTCAACTGCAAGTGCCTGACCGCAGAATGACTGTGCCATCACAATGCTCGGATGCCCTTCAGCAGCAGATAAATTGCACAACCTCCCAGAAGCAATCAAATAAATTCTTTTTCCATCATCTAAGGTGTATTCAACTAGATGTAGTCTTATCTGCCTTTTTTTAACTGCCATTTTTTCTAACCCTTCAACAGCTATTTCAACGTCAAAATGGCCTGAATTGGCAAGTATAGCTTTGTCTTTCATTGCCTTCATGTGCTCTGTCCTGATAACATGCTTGTTGCCTGTCACAGTTACAAAAATATCACCGAGCTTTGTTGCATCTTCAAATTTCATCACCCTGTAACCATCTGTGAGTGCCTGCAGGGCCCTAACAGGGTCAATCTCGCACACAATCACATTAGAACCCATACCTTTTGCTCTTAATGACACCCCCCTGCCACAAGGTCCATAACCAACCACAACAACAGTTTTCCCTGCAAACAGGATGTTTGATGCCCTGAAAATGCCGTCAAGTGTTGACTGCCCAGTCCCTAGAAAATTATCAAAGAGATGCTTTGTCTTAAGGTCATTAACAGCTATAACTGGATATTTCAAAGCCTTGTCTTTCTCCATTGCTCTTAATCTTATTATTCCTGTTGTGGTTTCCTCACAGCCGCAGATTATGTCTGGAATTAAGTCAGTGTGCTTGTTGTGAATCTCGCTGACAAGGTCACAGCCATCGTCAATTGTGATGTGCGGCTTGAATTCAATGACCTTGTTAAGGTATCTATAATAATCCTCTGTTGACTCACCCTTGTATGCCCATACCTTAACACCCTCTTCTGCAAGTGCAGCTGCAACATCATCCTGTGTAGAGAGTGGATTGCAGCCAGTAATTGCAATCTCTGCTCCACCTGCTATCAGAGTTTTGACTAGAACAGCGGTCTCTTTTGTTACATGCAGAGCCATACCAACTTTTATGCCCTCTAATGGCTTTTCCTTCTTAAACCTCTCCCTTATCTTGAGCAGTGCACCCATGTGCATCTCTGCCCACTCAATGTTCTTTTTGCCCTGCTCTGTAAGTTTAATGTCCTTGACCTCATAATTATCTCCCTTGTCCATGAAAATCACCTCTATGATTTATGGTATCTACCTTTAATCTAACATGTTAATGCCAGATATTTTATATATTTTTCCTTATTAAATATAAAATTTGTCCCAAAATAGTCAAAAAAACCGGACAAAGAACGATAAATTTAAATATAAGTGGGACAAATATTCAATCAGTTCTTTAAATTTGGGCCCCCTGATTACTCACCCCCAACGAATTCAAAGCAATTCTATTGTTTTCGGGGGGCCTATTTTTTTAAGGATAGAACCATGAAAGTCAAGGTAAAAATAGAAGATGGGCAACCAAAGGATAATCATATACCAAAGG
>JAFCCF010000021.1 GCA_017610325.1 Candidatus Aminicenantota bacterium
GGTTCAGCAGAAAACTATTTAAGCATGAGTTGTTTCTATTTAATGTATGAAGTTTTACAACACACTGACGCGCAAGAAAGAACTGTTCAAACCAGTCAAAAAAGGCCAGGTTGGCATGTACACCTGCGGGCCGACAGTGTATGACTTTGCGCACATTGGAAATTTTCGTAGCTATGTGTTTGATGACCTGCTACGGCGCTGGCTCAAATACCGCAATTTTAAGGTAAACCAGGTCATGAACATAACTGACATTGATGACAAAACAATAAAGGGCTCTATCAAAGAAGGAATCTCGCTCAAAGAATACACTAAAAAATATGAAAAAGCATTTTTTGAGGACTTGGATACACTAAATATTGAACGTGCAGAAGTTTATCCAGAAGCTACAAAGCACGTCAAAGGAATGGTTGAACTTGTTCAGAAGCTGGTTGACAATGGCCATACATACGAGTCAAAGGGAACTATCTACTTTAGGATTTCTTCATTTAAGGATTATGGTAAACTTGCTAGAATTAAGGTAGAAGACCTAAAAGCTGGTGCAAGAGTTTGTCAGGATGAATATGAAAAAGAAAATGCATCTGATTTCGCATTATGGAAGGCTTGGGATGAGAATGATGGAGATGTGTTTTGGGAGACAAATATTGGCAAAGGCAGGCCTGGTTGGCACATTGAGTGCAGTGCAATGAGCATGAAATATTTAGGAGAAACATTTGACATTCACACAGGCGGTGTTGACTTGATTTTTCCGCACCATACAAATGAAATCTGTCAGGCAGAGGGTGCAACTGGCAAGAAATTTGTTAATTACTGGCTGCACAATGAGCATCTGATTGTTGAAGGCAAGAAGATGAGCAAGTCTCTGGGAAATTTTTACACGCTGAGAGATATCCTTGAAAAAGGATATAAGCCAATGGCTATCAGGTATGAGCTTCTTGTAACACATTACAGGCAGAAGCTTAATTTTTCATTTAAAAGCCTAAAAGCAGCTGAAAATAGCATTGGAAGGCTGCAAGACCTGATAATCAAGCTAAAGTCAGCTAATGGCAAGACAACAGCAGTCAAAAAACTGATTGAAAACACTCAAAATAAATTTGAAGATGCAATGGATGATGACCTAAACATCTCAATTGCACTTGCCAGCTTGTTTGACTTTGTGCGCGACACAAACAAGCTGCTTCTCGAGGGAAAAATCAGCAAGAAAAATGCAAAAGATGTTCTTGATTTCCTGAAAAAAATAGATTCTGTGCTTGGCATCATAGATTTTGAGGAACAAGATGTGCCAAAAGAGGTACAGGAGCTAGCAGAGAAGCGAGAACAAGCCAGAAAAAACAAAAATTTTGCAGAAGCAGACAAACTGCGAGACGAAATAACAAAGAAAGACTACATAATTGAAGACACAAACCAAGGTCCAAGATTAAAGAAAAAATAAAAAGAGATTATCCCCTTTTCTTAAGTTCTTCTTCTGATATAACACTAAGTCCAAGATCATCTAATTTACCTATAGGTATCTTACCTAATGGTTTATAAATATTTACTTTACCAATCACTTCTGTTCCTTTTAGATTAAACTTCTTTCTAATAGATTCATCAATTTCCACCATGTTTACTCCCAATTCAAAATTTTGCAGACGAAGTTCAACTAGATTCTCGGGATCTTGTCCCAAAACATTCTCTAATTGTTCCTCCCTTATTCCTTTGGTAAAAAGCTTCGCATATTCAGATGGGGCTCCAGATTTTTTACTGCTCTCGTCTAGTTCCACCTTGCCACCCAAATGTGGGTCATTTCGTATCTCCAAATATGTAGGTACATAAGATGGTCTCCCAACTTTATCAAAGAGTCTAGTATCTCTTATGACAGCTCTTTCCAATTGATTTAAGGTACTATATTCTTGGTGTATTAGCTTGTCTTTCATTATTTTAAAACATGCATATATTTTATCTATTGTAATCAAATAGTCTGGAAACTGTTTTTGGAACATATTATAGAATTTAGCAACCATTAGTGTAGTGTATACCCCATTTTTTACCACGAAATTGGCAACTTTTATTTCATTAATTCCATAAGTATCACTGATTTGTGTGACCCTTTCTATCTGTAACTGGCCCCAATTATTCTTTTTTGCAATTTCTACTAATTTTTCATTTCCATTGAGATAATTATTAAATTCAGCCCATAGTTCGTCTTCTTTTTCTGGTACTATTTTATCTTTTATATTAACAGTATTAACTTTCCCCACTTTAATACCTCCTAAGTGTATTTTTTGATTAACTAATGTTTAATTTTTATGATAAAAAAGAGGAGTATTTAAATGTTTCTATGCTACAGTAGTTATTTTACTGTAATTTTTAGCTCTTTTGCGTTTTTCACAGAAATATCCTTTGCCCTGGTAACACCCTTTATATCATCCAGGACTTCTTTTAATTCAACAGGGCTCTCTATTTCCAGCTTCTCAATCTCTGACTTAAGGCTGAGGTTTTTGTCTGACTTGTGCTTTCTCACTGCTGAAATAACCTCAACAGTTACATCCCCTACCTGTTCTGCATTCTCATCTACCAGCTCTTTGCTGAATTCTGGCCATTTTGAGATATGTATGCTCTTTGTTTTCTCAAATTTCTTAAAATAAACCTGGTAAAGCTCTTCAGTAATGTGCGGAACAAATGGGGAGAGCATCTTAATAATTGAAAGCAGGCAATGGTACAATGCATATTGTGCAGATTTCCTTGATTCCTTGCCCCGTTCCTCATTATACAACCTGTCCTTTGCAAGTTCAAGATAATTATCACAGAAAACATGCCAGAAAAACTGTTCAACTGCTTTTTTTGCATCGCTTGTATTATAATTATCCCACTGTTCTGTAACTAGCTTAACAAGTTTCTGCAGCTTTGACAACAGCCAACAGTCAATTGTTTCAAGCTTTGGCTTTTTTGAATCAAAATCCTTGAGATGCATGAATGTAAACCTTGAAGCATGCCAGAGTTTTGTAAGAAACCGTTGACCAGCAACACAATCTTTTTCCTGAAATGGCAGGTCATCGCCCCAGCGTGCAGTACCAACCCAATACCTAACAACATCAACACTGAATTTATCCAGTAATTCATGTGTCCACACAACATTTCCTTTGCTCTTGCTCATTCCCTTGCCTTTTGGGTCAAGCACAAAGGTTCCAATTGCAATATCTGTCCAGGGAATACTCTTAAAATGCAGGTATGACTTAAGAATTGTATAAAATGCCCAAGTTCGGATAATATCGTGTGACTGTGGCCTTAATGTCATTGGAAAGGTCTTTTTGTAATGCTCAGGTTTTTCCAGCCATCTCATTGCACACTGCGGCGTCATGCTTGATGTCATCCAGGTGTCAAACACATCATCCTCTGGTACAAAATCTGCACTGCCGCACTTGCATTTTCCCTTGGGTTTTGTTTCAGTTGGGTCAACTGGCAGCTCTTTCTTATCTGCAACCAAAGGCTCGCCGCACTTCTTGCAGTACCAGACTGGAATAGGCACACCATAGAAACGCTGCCTTGAGATGCACCAGTCCCAAGAGAGGTTCTTTGTCCAGTCCTCATACCTTACCCTATAGAATTCTGGGTGCCACTTGATTTTCTTTCCCTGTTTGATTAACTCATCCTTAAACTCGAGTGTCTTGATAAACCATTGTTTTGTGACTATGAATTCAACAGGATTATTGCATCTCCAGCATGTTCCAACTGTCTGCTGAAGCTTTTCCTGCTTGCTGATTCGTCCCTCTTTCTGCAAATCCTCAACAATCGCATTCTTTGCCTCATTAAGCTTCATGCCTGCATACTTACCACAGATATCATTCAGCTTGCCATCTTCTGTGACTATCATCAGTAATGGGAGTTTTAGGCGTTTCCATTTTTCAATATCAGCATTATCGCCAAATGTGCACACCATCATAAGGCCTGTGCCAAATTCCATGTCAACATCCTTGTCAGCCATGATTGGAACCTTAAGATTAAATATCGGAACTATTGCTTTCTTGCCAACAAGGTTTTTGTATCTTTTGTCATCTGGGTGCACAAAAACACCAACGCATGCAGCAAGGAACTCTGGCCTCGTGGTTGCAATCTCAAGCTTTTTGCCATCTTCGGTGTCAAAATAAATATAGCTTAGTGTTGTGCTGCGGTCAACATCCTCTATCTCAGCCTGTGCCAAAGCAGTCTGGTGATATGGGCACCAAAGAGTAGGCTCTTCTGACCTGTAAGCATACCCTTTTTCATACAAATCTACAAAGCTTGTCTGGCTGACCTTTTGTGCCTCAGGGCCAATAGTTGTATAAACCAGGTTCCAGTCATAGCTATGGCCTAGTGCCTTAAAAAATTGGTCAGCATAAGCTTTCTCAACCTTGGCAGATTCTTCCCTGCACAGCTTCCTGAACTTTGCCCTGGTAATATCCTTCTTAGAAATCTTAAACTTCTCCTCTACATATTTCTCAGTTGGCAGGCCGTTGTTGTCAAAGCATGGCGGAAAATACACATTAAACCCGCGCATCCTTTTATAACGGGCCATGAGTTCAAATTGAGTATAATGCAGTGCGTGCCCAACATGCAGATGCCCTGCTGAAGCATATGGTGGAGGGGTGTCTATTGAATAGACCTCTGCATCACTCTTCCAGTCAAATGCATAAACATTATCCTTTTCCCACTGCTTCTGCCATTTTGCTTCTATCTTCTTGGCATCATAATTCTTGTCTAGTTCCATAATTAGAGAAAAGAGTCTGAATTGTTTTATAAAGTTTATGTATAATAGCACAAATTTAATAAATCCAGGAACATTACCTATCAGCATGACAATTCCATGGACGCGCAAATATCAGCCAAAGTCAGGAAAAGAGGTTGTTGGACAACAGGATGCTGTTGAAAACACAAGGAATTTTCTTGAAAACTTCAAAAAACAGGGCAAAAAAGCCATGATTCTTTACGGCCCAAGTGGCTGCGGAAAGACTTCCATCGTATATGCCCTAGCGCATGAACTAAACCTTGAACTGCTTGAAATCAATGCATCTGATGTGAGGAACCAAGAACAGATTAACAAAAAGATTGGTAGTGCAATATCCCAGTACTCTTTATTTGGCAAAGGTAAAGTAATACTTGTCGATGAACTTGACGGTATAAGCGGCCGGAAAGACAGGGGAGGTGCTTCTGCGCTTGCAAAGCTAATCTCAAAAACAATTTTTCCAATAATAATGACCGCCAATGACCCATTTGCTCAGAAATTTAACCCATTGAGAAAGGTTTCATTCCTTGTTTCGCTTGAGTCTTTAGGAGTCAATGAACTGGCTGTTTATCTTAAGGAGATATGCAAAAAGGAGAATATTAAATGCGAGGATGATGCACTAAAAAGATTAGCAAGGAGCACAGGAGGGGATTTAAGAGCAGCTATCAATGATTTACAGACACTTTCAACAGATGGTCAGTTCACAAGCAAAGAGCTTGAGTTCCTGGGAGAGCGTAACAAGGTAGAATCAGTGCTCTCTGCGCTTGTTCGCATCTTTAAGACAACTGATGCAAACATTGCTGTAAGGGCATTTGATAATGTGCAGGAAGACCTTGACAAATGCTTCCTATGGGTTGACGAGAACCTTCCAAAGGAATATACCAAATCAGAAGACCTGGCAAGAGCTTATGATTGCCTTAGCAGGGCAGACGTGTTCAGAGGAAGGATTCGCAGATGGCAGCACTGGCGCTTTCTTGTGTATGTAAATACACTGCTGACTGCAGGTGTTGCAGTTGCAAAGGATGAGAAGTATAAGCATGTTGTCCAGTACAAGCCAACAACCAGAATCCTGAAGCTATGGAAAGCTAACATGATGTATCAGCGCAGAAAGGCAATTGCCCAGAAACTCGCTCCAATGCTGCACACATCAGCAAAGCGTGTTGTCAAAGATTATATACCTTATCTTAAGTTCATCTTCCAGAAGAACAGGAGCATGGCAAATTCTATTACAGAGCAGTTTGAGCTTGAAAAAGAAGAGATTGACTGGCTCAAAAAGTAACCCTTATATACAATAATAGCCATTTTTTCTTAATTCAACAAAAGAGGTGTTAATAATGCTCAGGGAAAGGTGGCCCTCAAGAGCTGCGTTCATATTTGCTGCAATTGGTTCTGCTGCTGGATTGGGAAATATATGGAGATTCCCTTATCTAACCTATAAATATGGCGGAGGAGCATTCCTTATACCATATCTTATTGCGCTGTTTGTCACAGGGATTCCGCTCCTTATTCTTGAATTTGCACTTGGCCAGAAGATTCAGAAGGGTGCTGTTGATGCATTTGCTGCAATCAGGCGAAAGTTCAGCGTAATTGGCTGGTGGGCAATACTTGGCAGTTTTATTATTGCATTTTACTACTCTGTTATTCTTGCATGGTCACTCAAATACCTTATAGCTTCTTTTGGAACCAAGTGGGGCACTGACACAAATGCATTTTTTGCCAGTGCTTTAAACCTGAGTTCTTCAGTTGGAGAGATTGGCGGCTTGAACTGGGGATTGGTTGTAGCACTTGCAGTTGTGTGGATACTGATATACCTGTCTGTGTTCAAGGGTGTCAAGAGCGTGTCAAAGGTTGTCATGATAACAATGCCCCTTCCAATAATACTCTTAATTATATTGACGATACGGGCTGTCACACTTCCTGGCAGTGCTGTAGGATTATTATACTACATCAAGCCAGACCTTAGGGCATTATTGGATGCAGAGGTGTGGGTTGCTGCATTCTCGCAAGTTTTCTTCACACTAAGCGTGGCCATGGGCATCATGATAGCATATGCATCATATCAAAAGAAAAAAGCAGATGTCACAAAAAATGCAATCATCACTGCGCTGTCAAATTCAGGAATAAGTATCCTTGCAGGGTTTACTGTATTTGGCACACTGGGGTATATGGCAACGCAGCAGGGTGTTGCAGTACCTGATGTTGTGAGTTCTGGGGTTGGCCTGGCATTTATTGTGTTCCCAAAAGCAATCAGTCTTATGCCGCTTGCGTCGGTGTTTGCAGTGCTATTTTTCCTGACATTAATCAGCCTGGGAATTGACAGTGCATTTTCGCTTGTTGAGGCGTCTGGGACAGTGATTACTGATAAATTTAAGAAAGTTAAACGTTCTATAGTGTCATTAGTTATCTGCATAGTTGGCTTTCTCGGCGGCTTGATATTTGTGACTGGAGCTGGCCTGTACTTCCTGGATATTATTGACCATTTTGTCATCAACTTTGTTATCCTTGGAGTTGGAATCCTTGAATGTATTGCAGTTGGCTGGGTGTTTGGCGCACACAAGATAAGGGAATACTTTAACTCAGTCTCAAGCTTTAAGATTGGCAGATGGTGGGAGATTAGCATAAAGTACATAACTCCTACTGTGCTCATTACCATCTTTGTGCTACAGATTATCAATGAGATTAAAACACCGTATGGGGGATTCCCGCTTTGGGCGATTCTGGTTGGTGTTGGCGCAGTTTTAGTTCCCCTGATTATCAGCTTTTTAATACCCCAGAAGAAGGTAGAGATGCCTGCATAGAAAATAATTTATACTACTAGTTATTTATTCTTGGTATGGTATCAATACAGGAACTGGCAACATTCTGCAAGAAAAAGGGCTTTATCTACAGGAATGCAGAAATATACGGGGGCATGGCGGGGTTCTTTGACCTTGGCCATCTGGGTGTAGAGCTGAACAATAACATCAAGCAAGAGCTCTGGAAAAGGTTTGTGCAGGCTAGGGAAGATGTTGTTGGTATTGATGGTTCTCTTATGAGCCCTGAAATTGTGTTCAAGGCATCTGGGCATCTTGAAAGCTTTACAGATATCATGTTAGAGTGTAGCAAGTGCAAGAAAAAGATACGGGCAGATGAAATAATTGAGGAAGAGACGCACATAGATGCAGAGGGCAAAAGTGTTGATGATATTCTCACAATCATAAAAGACAATAAGCTTAAGTGCCCAAGCTGTGGTGGTGGATTTAAGGAGCCTGAGCACTTTAACCTGATGTTCAAGTCAGAGGTAGGTGCAAAAGAAGGCAACCTAGCTTACCTACGCCCTGAGACTGCACAGAGTATATTCACAAACTTCAAGTTGGTTTATGACAATGCAAGGATGAAGCTTCCCTTTGGCATTGCGCAGACTGGCAAGGCATTCAGGAATGAGATTTCACCGCGTGATTTCCTGTTCAGGTGCAGGGAGTTTGAACAGTTTGAGATTGAGTTCTTCTGCCACCCTGACAAGTTAAATGACTGCCTAGGATATAACAAGATTAAATCATTGGAATTCAATTATTTTGACGGCAAAAAACAGAAAAAGGCAAAGATTTCAGATTTAAAGGCAAGCAAGTGGCACGCATACTGGCTTGCTGAATTTTACAGGTTCTTCCTTGAGCTTGGATTAAGCAAGGATAAGCTAAGGATTACAAAGCACAACAAGGAAAAACTTGCCCATTATGCTGCTGCATGTTTTGATATTGAATACAAGTTCCCATTTGGCTGGAAGGAAATCCATGGCAATGCAGATAGAAAGCAGTTTGACCTGACCCAGCACAGCAAACTTTCTAAGAATGACATGAGCATATTTGATGAAGAAACAAAGCAGAAGATTGTGCCATATGTTGCCTCAGAACCATCACAAGGAATTGGCAGGGCATTCTTAGCATTTATGTTTGATGCATATGATGATGACAAGAAGCGCGGTAATATTGTGCTTCACCTACACCCTAAGCTTGCCCCAGTTAAGGTTGGCGTGTTCCCGCTGGTCAACAAACTTGACAAAGAAGCAAAAGCAGTTTATGACATGCTTAAAGATGAATTTACCTGTATCTACGACCGCTCTGGGAGCGTGGGCCGTAGGTATGCAAGAGCAGATGAAGCTGGAGTACCATTCTGCTGCACAATTGATTTTGATTCACAGAAGGACAAAAGTATTACAATCAGGGACAAGAACAGTACAAAACAGGTTAGAGTAAAGATTTCTGAGATAAAAGAAACTGTAAGAAAGCTCCTTGAAGGCGAAAAGCTTGAAAACGTAGGCAAATTAGTCAAATAGGGTAAACTTTATAAACTGATTATTGTTCCTTTCTCGTACAGGGGGTGCTTAATATGGCAATAAGTGATTTACAACCAAAGCAGGGAAAAATTGATATAATTGTTGAAGTAGTTGATAAGAGTGATGTTCGCGAGTTTGAAAAATTTGGCAAAAAAGGTAGGGTGTGCAACTGCAAGGTCAAGGATGATACTGGCGAGATTTCTTTAACCTTATGGAACGATGACATTGACAAGGTCAATGTAGGTGACAGGGTTCAGATTAAGAATGGATATGTCAGTGAGTACCAGGGAGAAAAGCAGCTTTCAACAGGAAAATTTGGCAGCCTTGAACAGGTTGGAAAGGAGAATGCAGAGCCTGCACCTGAAAAAGCAGCTGAAGAAGACAAGAAAGAAGACAAAGAGGAAGAACTAGAAGACATCGGTGGGCAGATTAAGGAACTTGAGAAAGAAGAAGAAAAGCTCGAAGCAGAGGAAAAAAAGCAAGTTGAACCAGAGCCAGTCAACAATGACATTCACGACATCGCAGAGGAAGAGGTTGTCGAGGATAATAAATAGATTTCTTGCACAGAAAAGTATATAAATAATGAACTAGTCCATTAAGCTTACGGGGACGTAGCTCAGTCTGGGAGAGCACCACGCTGAAGTGTTTACGGAGTAAACGTCCAGTAAACTCCGTTTACTGTGAAACGTGGGCGTCGTGGATTCAAATATCCCAGAGGGAAACCACAAATCCCTCAGGATTTGAGAGTTCCGCCGTCCCCATATTTTCTTTTTCAAGAATTCTAACCAATTGCACCGGTGATTATTGAGGCTGCAACCATGTTAAAGGTAATAACCACAGCCAGAGTTATAAATATATATAGGAACGTGCTCTTGAGCAGGTTCTTTGCTGTGAGGTTACGCTGATTTAACTTGTCAGAACCATTCTGGATGCCGTTAAGCAGTATGGTGAGCAGGATAATGATTTGTATTACATATATCCCAACAATTACCTGCATGTAGAATGTCGGAATACCATCTCCAAAAAAGGATACTATACCAGAAAACTGTTCAGCACTGCCTGTCCCCCCAGTTGTAGAAAGTTTCTCAAGCTGGCCCCTCAAGTGAGAGAGTATGTAGCTCACCATTGACATTATTCCAACTACAATTCCTGCAATAACCGGGGTAAGGAAAGATATCTGTGATTTCATCGAGCTGGTTATGTCTGACATTAAGTCTCTCATCCTTTCGTTAACGCGGTGTATCTCTTTTATGTAGCGTGCAACATTCACAAGTGCCTGTGCTGCAATCTTCGGGCCTTTCTTGACACTCTCAATAAGCACCTTCATGCTGCTCTCGATGATGTTTGAAGGAAACTGCGTAAGTGCGCCAATCTTTTTGTTAAATATTGCATCCTTGACACTCATTCCAAGCTTTCTGATGTTCATGCTGACAAGGCCGAAGAAGCTTCCAGCAGTGGTTCCTTCCATCACATCCGACACCTTGCCAAACGCAATCTCTGCTGGCAGACCATCGCCTAGCCTGTTGCCCAGCTGGAACAGGGCAGAGCCAAAACCTTCCTCAAGCTTTTTGCTGCTGTCTCTTATCTTTATGAGGTTCCCTGTCCTGAACTTATAATACAGACCCAAGCCAAGCCCAAATGCCAGTGGAATGCATAAGCTTAGGATTGTAGCGCCTAATCCATATGGCCCAACCTTTCCGTCGCCTGACTCTGAATTCAAATAACCAAGCATGTGGAAAGAGTATGTGCCGTATTCCGGCGTGTCGAGAGACACCACTTGCACACCTTCATGACCAATAACAATATCAGTATTGGACGCTGCGTGCATTAATAAAGGGGTTATTCCAATAAACAAGAGTATTCCAGCAACGATTATACAAATCCAAATAGGAGAAATGCTTATTTCATATGAACCAATATTTATAATGAAATTCTTATACTTGCTGAATTTGGGGTTCTTGGAGATGTCAGTCTCGCCATAGCCAGTTGGTCTTTTTGACAGGATTGTCTTGCTGAAATAAAATACAACCAATGGTATCAATAGATTGTATATAACTGCAATATACACTGCTAATTTTATTGGTGATACATTCTTTGTCATGAATGATGCAACCAAGGGCAGTATAACCAGGCCAAGGATTGGCAGTATTATACCAAGCATGTGCAGCATTGTAATTGGTGATTTTAGGTTATGGCCATAGTGTAACATCTTCTCGTATGTCTCTGTGAGCATCACATCCAGTGACTTGTCAAGCATGTCAAGCCTCCTCCCCTCAGATGACTCATAAAGAGATGATATTATAAGATGGAATGACTCGACAAATTCCATGTTTGTGTCTTTCCAGTTATTTAGGTATTTGTCAAGAGCTACTTTTATTGATTCAAACTTTTCTGTTTCAACATCCCACAACACCTTCTTCAGGTCAAGGGAAATTGGGCCAGTTAGGTGGTCAGAGGCAAACTCAATTGCCTTCTCAAGGTTAGAGGTGTGCCTCATGTATGTTACAACATAGAAGATAGTGAGCACCATCTCATTGCTTGCCTTCAAGCGCCAGGTGTTTACAAGAAACTCGGGAATCTTTGTAATTATGAAAATCATGGTAACGCCAATAACAAAGAAGAGCATGACGCCTGACATCGCAATCTCGCCGCCAGTCATTATCGGAAGCAATACACTGAAGAACAAGCCAATAAGGATAAATAGCATGGGTGCCAGCAATGAAATGCTTGTTGCACCTGTTGGTGTTATGTTAAGGTGACATGTATTTATGCTATCCTGGACAAGCTTAGCCTTTTTTGGATCAGGAGCTATCTTGAATATTTTCTCACTTATGTTGCAGGCTTTTTCATACAGGGTAAAAGGAAGAGGCATGTTCTCTTTCTTAAACTGCAGATACTCCCTTGAATAGTACCTAGGGCCTTCCTTTTCCTCTCCAAGCTCCTGTTTAAGTTTCTTCTGGTACTTGCTCAGCAGCTCGCGTACCTCTGGCTGTTGTCTATCTAGTGCCATTTTACAATATCAGAATACCTCTTTTCACCTCCTTTTTTCTTTTTTATCCTCTATTTTGATAATTTTCTTTTCTTAAGCTCTCTCTTCAGCCATGCTCCCCATTCACTGTAGATACGCTTTGGGTCAAGGCTTCCAACTTCATCCCTGACTTTTTCTGACACAAGGTGGAACTGGTCATTGCATCTTATCACAAAAGGCGCTTCAAGCAGCTCCATATTATTCGTTTCCTCTGCCAGTTTGAGAAGCGTTTCCTTGGTTTTTGCTCTTAGCAGGATATTGTTCCACACAGCATCCCAGTCACCTGCAAAATCCTTGATATTGCCCGCCACTGTCTTCAGTATCTCGCTCTCGCCGTTGATTACTTCGTCAGTCGGAATCAATTCATCTGTCTTTGCATCATACCTCATTAAATCTACAAACGCATTCTCAAGCAATGGGTCCTGGTCCCAGTGTTTTCTCACTTCTGTTATCTGCGTCACTCTCCTTACCCTGCTCATTCCGTCTGCGCTCTTGATTGGGTTTGCAACAACAATAATGTCAGTTGCCTTGAATGATGTTTTAGGGATTCCAATATCATTAACAACCCTATCATACACGCCGTAAGGACTGTCAGAGTGGATTGTGCCTGCAACAACATTTGCAGCTGCACCTACCCTCATTGCTTCGTATAGTGCAATCGCTTCCTCACTTCTAACCTCACCAACTATGAGCGCTGAATCTCCAAGTCTAAGCGTTGCCCTTATGCCGTCAGAGGCACTCATCTCGCTTGTGCCCTTTGCTAATGCGCTTGCAACCTTCATTGACTGAATATTATAGCCAAGCTTTCTCAGGCTTTTTGTTGGCAGCTCTAATGTGTCTTCAACTGTAATCATCCTGTATCTTCTCATTATTTCTACAAGGAGAGAGGACAACAATGATGTCTTACCGCTGCTCCTTGTACCTGCAATCAACATTGTCCTTGTTCCATCTATCAGAAAACTCAACAGGCCAGCTGACAATGGAGTGAGCATTTTAGCTTTCATGAAAAGTGGTAGTGTCCAGGGCTTGTCCCTGTGCCTTCTGAAGGAATATGCCAGGCCTGTTGGGTTTAACGGGGGTGCAATAACTGAGACTCTTGTGCTTACGCCTGGCAGCTCAAGTTCTGTATCAAGAATCTGGTTTGCCTCATCAAGAGGCCTGCCTGAAATCATCCTGAGCTTTGATGCCCAGCTCTCTGCCTCTGGTGTGGTGGGAATTATATTTGTACGGCAGTCGCCAAAATCATCGTGCACAATGAACATGGTAATTTGGCCCATTGGACTGTTTATTGAGATGTCCTGGATTTTCTGGTCCTTTAGCAAAACCTCAATTAAGCCGAAACCAACTGTGTATCTCACAAGAATCTCCGTAAGCCGGTCCAATTCCTTTGAGCTTACCTTGTGGTTCCTATAGTTTGTCAGCTCCTCAAGCAAGTCACGACCTACATTGTAGAACACCCTTCTCATTCTTGCTGGGTCAACAAACTCTGAACGCTTTGGCTTGTGCTCTGCAAGAACGTTTCTGGCAAGGTCAAGCAATTCATAGGTCTCCTCATTGAGTTTGAACTCCGGCGGAGTCACATGATAAAGATACCTTACATCACCTGGAACCCTAAATATTGTAATCTCAGTATCATCGCCAACTGTATAAGTATCCATCTCCTCGCCATCAACAGGATAGGTTGACATGAGCTTTGTGAACATAAAATCTGGCTTTATGATTGGGCTGAATATTGCCCTGTAAATGCCCCTGTCCCCTAGCTTGTAGCCAGCCAGCTTTGGCTTTGCTATCTGAACCAGCCTTGTCTTTTCAAGCTGGTCAATTAGATATGTTAACAGTTTTACATTCTTTTCAAGAAAACCCTGAGTGCGCCTGTCAGATGCATTGTCAAGATTAATTTTTTCTCTTCGCAGCAAGCGCTTTAGCTCAACATAAGCGCCAAGGGGGTCGCTTTTCAGGAGATGGAAGATTGTATTGCGTATCTCTGTGTAGAATATGTTTGAATACCTTGCGCTTACCGTATCCCCACTTAGTATTCCATAGCTAAACAAATCCTTCTGCTTTATGAGCTTGTTAAAAAGAAGCGCAATCTCTATAAGCAGTTGGGTCTGGCTGTAATCATACTCATAGTCCCGCTTCTGGTAAAATACAATCTTTGTGGCATCTGGAACCTCAATGAGTACCTCAATTAAATTGGCCATGCATGTCGGGCTGTCCTCTACACTTGGGGGGAAATCTACCAATTCCCAGTTAATCCTAACAATAATCTCCTCCCCTTCGTGGTTTATTTCATACTTCATCTTAGCTGGCATTATAGTTTTTCCCTCTGCAGTTTTTCCTTCAGAGCTACATTGATATAATCAATGATAGTGGTACTTTTCAAGGCGCATACTGACTTCATTTTCTTGTGAATCTCTTCTGGAATC
Organism: Candidatus Aminicenantota bacterium; assembly: GCA_017610325.1. Classification (GTDB taxonomy): domain Archaea; phylum Nanobdellota; class Nanobdellia; order Woesearchaeales; family JAFCCF01; genus JAFCCF01. Next base: position 14,505 of record JAFCCF010000021.1, read on the forward strand.
TCAATATTGACTCTTCCCATTATATTGACTTCTCCTTCTTGAGTTTCTCCTCAATAGCAAGGTTCACATAATCAATAAGAGTGCCTCCTTTGAGGGCAGAAACTGCCTTAATCCTGCGATGGATATCATCAGGAATTGATATATTGACTCTTCCCATCTTTTAAATGATTTATATAAGATATATAACTTAACTTACATAACTTAGTTAGATTAGTTATTTATAAACTTTTCGGTTTTTACGGCACCACTCTGTTATGGTACCACAAATTTATTATACAGAATGTTCTATAGTTGGTAAATATGGCAAAAGAAAAGGTTATGGACCGGGTATATGTAGAGCCATAAGAACATTACACGGGAAATCAGGACAATTACCTCTGACATGGATGAGCTCAGGAGAAGCCTTGAGGGCATTAAACAGGATGTCAAGCTTATCCAGAATGACCTCAATATATGCGCCAAATCAGCAGACCTTAACATGCTCACGAAATACCTAAGCTTCTGGGAACCGCTTAATTTTATGACAGAGGAAGGGGTAAAACAGATTGTAAAAGAGATTATTCAAAATAGAAAGATTTAATAATCAATAGCCAATATATTAATAAAAAATGGGTTTGATAAATTTCGGTAAAAAAAATGAGGAAGAGGGTACTGATTCTGAACCCCAAACATTTGAAGAGCAAATGCCTCCAAACACGCCGCCTGTTGAAAAAGTAATTGCAATGAGGCAACAGGGTTTTTCAAACAACCAAATAACAACCTATCTCCAAAGAGAAGGGTATCCACCAGATCTTATATTTGACGCGATGAACCAGGCAAATATAAAACAAGGAGTTGAGGCTGGCCCTACAGCAGGTGTCCAAGAGATGCCGGCGCCAATGGAAGCTGCCCCAGCATATGAACCTGCACCAGCAGAGATTGATACAACTAGGATTGAAGAGATTACAGAGGCAATAATCGACGAAAAATGGAACGAGCTTGTCAAGAACATCAATAAGATTGTTGATTGGAAAGACAAGGTAGAGAGCAGAATAAACTCAATGGAACAGGAGTTAAAAGACCTTAAAGTCAACTTCAACTCTCTTCATGAGGCAATCCTTGGAAAAATCGGAGAGTATGACAATAACATCACCAACCTTGGCGCTGACATTAAGGCAATGGAAAAAGTATTCCAGAAAATTCTACCAGGCCTCACAGAAAATGTCAACGAACTCTCTAGGATAAGCAAGGGTTTTAAGAAGAAATAATTCTATTATTCCGGTGGCTTGGGTACTGCTGTAAGGGAACCTATACCAATTGCTGCCACAAGAATAACCAGAATAAATCCAAGCATTGTTGGGTGAAATATTGCACTCCCTGTTCTCTGTTCAACAGTGTCTGACTCCCCCCTTACCGGGGCAGCCTCTGTAGTATTTTTCTGGACAGTAACAGATGTATCACCTTCAGTATAGGTCAGAGCTTGCGGACCCATAATCGGAACAAGGGATGAAATAATAATTACCATGAGAACTATAAATATAATCCAGCCCCATGTCTGCTTTGGTATTGGAAATTTAATTTCTGTTCCGCCGAACATCCTGAACGCTGCAATCAGAAAAACCATGAACACTAGGAACAGCACCATCCATGGAAAGAAAAGGCTGAACCACAGTGTAATCTTCTTCGAGATTATTGCCAGGATAGCAATAATAATTGATACAATGGCTTGGATGTTCTTATTGTCGCCAACTGCATTTGTGAGGTTAAGAAGTGCATAAATTATAGCAAAAACAAGAATAAGAACAAAAATAGGCATAAACCTTTCAAGGAAACCTACGTCAAGAAAGGTTGCCATTTTTTACCTTTTTTTGAAGAGCTCGCCGAATGACCTGAGCGCTCCTTCTCCTTTGGTTTCTTTATCACCCTTGGTTATGAAATATATCACCAGGGCAAAAACCAAAATCATAATCACTACCGAAAGCGCATCAGAACCAAAGATTCTATACAACCAGTCCCATCCATGCCACCATTCTGCTGCAGCGCCAAATATGTAGAGCACAACAAGACCCGAGATAATGACAATTGCTCCGGTAATCTTATTTGCACCTTCCCATTCAGCCTGCGCACCCCATACACCAATTAGTATGAGCAGCGCAACCACCGCCAGTACCACCAGCGATATCGCAGGAAGGGCCTGCCGAATTATATTAATTGGACTTGTGTGACCTGAATACCAGCCATAATAATCTGCCAGTACAACAAGAAGTCCAATAATCATAGCAACCATAACATTATAACTCTTTTTATCTCCAAGAACCTTAGTTTTCTCCATTATTGCAAATATAACAGTAAATATCAATAAAAATATCAGTAGCAATGATAAATCCAGCTGGTTCTCAGCCCACATCAATAATCGGTCAAAACCATAATATGCCATTTTACAACCTCCTTTTTGGATTTTTTATATTTAATGTTATTCTTCTATATAAATATTTATGTTGTTTCCCCTGTCTTAACACTCTTATTCTTTGTGCTAGGTGATTTTGTAATCAACACCATGATAATTACAATAACAACAAGCAGGATAACTGAGGCTACAACACTTGAATCCCAGTGAGTGACAAGCCATAGCCAGCCAAACTCAAGCCAGTTTGAACCATTGTCAGTTGGCACAGCGTGTAGGAATATTAGGATTATTGCAACCAATAATAGGGCCATGAACCAGTTTCTCCAAGCACCCTCAAGGAAAACATCCTCCTTTTCCCTGTAAAAGGAGCCAATCAAGACAAGGAACATCACCACTAACAGGAGCAAGAGCACAACATTTGCAAGGAACTCACTAACAATAGCGACGAGCTTTGTGGATGCAACAACAAAGAATCCAATTATAAAAGCAGCCATTGCATTTAGGTTCTTCTTTGGAACCTGCTGACCATCATACTCATCAGTTCCAAAAACCTTTGTTTTTTCAAGTATTGCAAATAAAACTGTAAATATAAGTAAGAACGGTAAAATTACATCATAGATACCCAGTTTCTGGAAAAAATCAAGTACCCCTCTAAAAGTTGACTGCTGAACTGCTTGTAGAGATAAACCTATCATAATACATATTTGTATGGATTGGATATATAAAGTTTTCGCTTTTAAGAAAAGCCTTAAATAAGTGGGAAAATTCTGATTTATCATGACATTTGACTTTAATAAACTAAAAAAAGACTTTGAGAGCTTTGAAGAACAAAGAGAGGAGCTTATCAGGACCTCAAGAGACATTATACGGCTTTCAAAAAAGACAATCTACAGCGTCCATAGGGCAGACATGAAAGAGGCAGATAAAAGCCTTAAGGAACTAAAACAGAAGATAGGGGAACTTGAAAAATTCAAAGAGCCAAAGCTGGTGGCAAGTGCATCATATAAGATTGCACTGCAGGAATATATTGAGGCGCTCTGCTACCTTGAATATGTAAAAAATGGAAAAATAGTTCCATACAATGAACTTGGTGTTGACCATGAGAATTATCTTCTTGGAATTTGTGATTTAACTGGAGAGCTTGTCAGGAAAGCGCTCTCAGCTGGAATCGACGGCAAGTTTTCTGAAGTAAAGGATATAAGGAATTTTGTCAATGAGATATATGATGAACTCATTAACTTTGATTTTAGGAATTCTGAACTCAGGAGAAAGGTTGATTCAATTAGATGGGATCTTAAAAAGCTTGATGAGATGGTCCTGCAAATGACGCTTAAGGAAAAGTAAAATGGAAAATCTAGCAGATTTTATATTTGAGCTTGCCACACTGAAGAAACAGAAGCGTACCGGCTGGTGGCTGGTTGGAATTAAAAACCCTGAAAGTGTTGCTGAACACTCACACATGGCTACAGTGATTGCATACATTTTAGGAAGGCTAGAAAATGTAAATGCTGAAAGAGCTGCAGTGATTGCGCTGTTTAATGATGTTTCTGAAACAAGGATTGGTGACCTGCACAAGGTCGCACAGCGCTATGTTGGGGGCAAAGAGGTTGAGAAAAAGGTTGTCAAGGAACAGCTTGCTTCGCTTCCAGATGAAATTAAAGATTCGCTGTCTAAGACCATGGAAGAATTTTACAAGGAAAACACAAAAGAAGGCATAATTGCACGTGATGCTGATCTGCTTGAGAACGCGTTCCAAGCAAAGGAATATATTGAACAAGGCTATAAGGAGTGCCAGGGCTGGATTAATAATGTAAGAAAGTTGCTCAAGACAAAGTCAGCTAAGATACTGCTTGAACTAATGGAGAAACAAAACTCAACAGACTGGTTCAAGGGTTTGAAGAACATAAAAAGGTAAAAATGGTTTCTTTATTACAATCTGCAAATATAATTCTAAATAAGTGCATGGATGTCAAGAAGCATGAGGCTGTTCTGGTTGTGACAGATGAGCATACAGTGGGATTTGCAAGGCCATTATTCAGCTATGCCAAGAAGGTTGCAGCAGAATCATTGATTATAGAGATGAAGTCAAGGAAGATAAATGGTGAGGAACCACCTGCAGCAGTTGCAGAGGCAATGAAAAAAGCTGATGTTGTGCTGATACTCACTACAAAATCAATTACCCACACTGAAGCAAGGAAAAATGCTTCAAAAACCGGAGCAAGGGTTGCCTCAATGGGTGGTGTAACTAAAGCAATGCTAAAAAGGGCAATTGATGTTAACTACAAGAAGATGGACATACTCAATAAAAAGCTTGCAGCATTATTTACAAAAGCAAACATGGTTCATCTGAAAACATCAAAGGGCACTGACCTAACCTTCAGCATTAAAGCAAGGAAAGGCACAGCTGATTCAGGAATATTCAATAATAAAGGAAAAAGTGGTAATCTGCCAGCAGGTGAGATGTATATTGCGCCAGTTGAGGGAACTGCTGAGGGAGTTTATGTTGTTGATGAATCTATGGCGGGCATTGGAAAGCTAAGTTCCCCGCTGAAAATTATAGTTAAAAAAGGATTTGCTGTAAAATTTGAGGGTAAGTCTGCTGCAAAACTGCGCAACCTGATAAAGGACCTTGGAAAACCCTCAAAAAACATTGCAGAGCTTGGCATTGGGACAAATCCAAAGGCAGTTATCACAGGAAAAACCCTTGAAGATGAAAAAAAGATAGGAACATGCCATGTTGCAATAGGCGACAACACATCATTTGGCGGCAAGGTCAAAGCAAAGAGTCATCTTGATGGGGTTATTAGAAATCCAACAATATATCTTGACACAAAGAAGATAATGCAAAATGGAAAGCTGCTTGTCTAAAGGTTTTCTTTCAAGAACTTCTTAGCTTCTTTTTCTTCTTTATCAAACTCTTTTTCATCTTCTTCAAGCTCTTCTACAGTAGGCTCATGCTCTTCTTCCAGCTTCTTTGCATCCTCAAGTCCTTTTTCAATATCCTTCTTATCAACAGTCATACTAATTTCCCTGCTTCGTAGGTTTAAATAGTTTTCTGATTTTAGCACAATATTTATATAAGGCGGGAGCTTTGCTGATTTAGGGGTAGGTAATGGTAAAAGGTCGTATAATAGGTGGTGAGTTTGGTAATATACTGGTCAGGCAGAAGTCTGATGCAGAGCTTGAGCTTGGCGAGTTATTGGTAGCTTCAACGCCGCAATCCAAGATTCTGATGCAGGTGATTGATCTTGTTTATGGCAGCCAGATTTCACAGCAGAACCTTGAATTGATCTCAGGCATGAAACTTGAGGAAGACGCAGACCTTGAACTCATGGATGAAAATCTCAGAAACTATAACCTTGCTGCGCTCAAGAACCTGATTACCATTAAAGGAGACTCTGCAAGACTGAGCAAATCATTACCTTCTTTCTTTTCTGAAGTAAAACAGGTTGAAAAAGAGGATATCAAATTCCTTACAAAGCCAAAAAATCCACTCTATCTTGGAAAGCTGAGAAGCGGCAGCAAGACACTTGATGTTGACATATTCCTTAATGGAGAGGATGTTTTCTCTCACCACATTTTGATACCAGCTACAACAGGAAAAGGAAAGAGCAACCTGACAAGCTGTGTATTATGGAACAGCACTGGCAATGATTACTGTGGAAATCTGGTTTTAGACCCGCATGATGAATATTATGGAAGAAATAATCTTGGACTCAAAGACCACCCAAACAAAGATAGGGTTTCATACTATACTCCAAAAAATCCACCGCAGGGTGCAAAAACACTAAGAATCAACATAAAAAGCCTAAAGCCGCCGCATTTTAATGGTGTTGCTGCATTCTCAGATGCTCAGAGGCAGGCAATCTCTGCATATTACAGAGCATTTAAGGAAAACTGGATAGAAGCAGTACTACTGGAAAAACCACTCAAGGTCAAGTTCCATGAGGACACGCTTGCAGTTGTAGCAAGGAGATTAATTTCTTTGCTTGACATTGAAGTCGATGAAGAAAACCTGGTGTGCAATGATATCTTTGTGGATAACGGCGCAGAGACCACTACTAATGACATCTGTGATGAGCTTGAGAACTCAAAGACGGTTATTATAGATACAAGCAATTTCAGCGGAGCAGTTGAGATTCTGGTTGGTTCTCTTGTTTCTACTGAGATATTCAGGCGCTACAGGAATTATAAGATGAAGGGCCAGCTAAAAGACAAGCCAGTTATATCAATTATTATTGAGGAAGCTCCGCGCGTTCTTGGCAAAGAGGTACTTGAACAGGGACCTAATGTGTTTGCAAGCATTGCGCGTGAGGGGAGAAAGTTCAGGATTGGCCTGACAGCAATAACACAGCTTCCATCATTGATACCAAGGGAGATACTGGCTAACATGAACACAAAGATTATTCTAGGTATTGAAATGGCGCCAGAGCGGCAGTCAATTATTGAAAGCGCTGCCCAGGACCTGAGCTCAGACAACCGCACTATTGCAAGCTTGGATGTTGGTGAGGCAATTATCAGCAGCAATTTTGCAAAGTTTGCGATTCCAGTTAAGATTCCACTGTTTGAAGAGCTGGTAAAACAAAACCAAAAAAAAGAGGATGTACAAATTAATTTCAGCGGGGTAAAGGTGGTATAAAAATGAGAGATAAATCTCTAATTAAGGACATTGCAAGGACCTTGGGAAAGACTGGCGAACTGCTCAAAGTAGAGGTAAGAAACCTAAAATTTCTTATAAACAGAATTGAGGAAGGGATGCGGACTATAAGAAAAACATTAAAAGAACATGAAATATATTTTGGGCAGCCTGAACCACTAACTAAGCTTGCCTCACTGCTTGTTGCAATTAATAAAGAGATTAGTGCGTTTAAACAGTTGAGAAGGTACAAAGATAATAACAAAAATGATAAGCTGCGAAATATTGGAACAAAGGCAGAGACGTGGCTGGGTAACCTTGAATTTCTAAGGAATAAACTACGAAAAGGAGAAATAACTGATTATTTCACAGCCAGAGCATATTTCAACAGTTATATCATCCAAAGGGGGATGTCACCTGTACTTCAGGAACTTGGTGTTGAGGAAAAAGCAATATGGGAAGCTGAGAGAATGCTCGGTATTAGCACACACTAACATGAAATTCGCACACTTAGCAGACTGCCATATTGGGGCGTGGCGCGACCCGCGCCTGAGGCAGCTGAATATAAAGGCATTTGAAAGAGCAGCTGATATCTGTATTGACAAGAAGGTTGACTTTGTTCTGATAAGCGGAGATTTGTTTAATACATCGCTCCCTGCAATTGACGGTCTGAAAGCAGCAGTCAAAACACTCAAGCAGTTGAAACAGAAAGGAATAAGAATTTACATAATCGCAGGCAGCCATGATTTTTCGCCAAGCGGCAAGACAATGTTAGATGTGCTTGAAGAAGCAGAGCTAGTTGTGAATGTTGTTAAGGGTAATGTTGAGGATGAAAAGCTAAAGCTTAGGTTCACTGTAGATGAAAAAACAGGTGCAAAGATTACAGGGATGCTTGGCAAGAGGGCAATGCTTGAAAAAACATACTATGAACGCCTTGATTTAGAGCTACTGGAAAAAGAAGAGGGGTTTAAGATTTTCATGTTCCACACTGCGCTCACTGAACTAAAACCGAAATCTCTTGAAAAGATGGATTCTTCACCAGTATCGATGCTGCCCAAGGGCTTTGATTATTATGCCGGCGGGCACGTGCACATTGTCAAAGAAACCTCGCTTGAAGGTTACAAGAATATTGTGTATCCTGGACCATTGTTTCCAACCAGTTTTAGTGAGCTTGAAGAGCTTGGCAGGGGCACTTTCTATATTTATGATGATGGAAAAATTGAATGCATGCCTGTCCAGGTCATTAATATTCTCTCGCTCAGGATTGACTGCAACCATAAGACGCCTGACCAGATAGAACAGGAGTTAAAGAGAGAAATACAAAACAAGGAATTCATAAACACAATTATCACCATAAGGCTAAAAGGAACACTGAAGTCTGGCAAGATCTCTGATATCCCTCTTAAGGAGATCTTTGACGAACTCTATGAAAAATCTGCGTTCTTTGTGATGAAAAACACATCTGGCCTGCTCACAAAGGACTTTGAAGAGATTAAGATAAGCCAGCACTCTGTTGAGGAGATTGAGGATAATCTGATACAGGAACATATTGCACAGAGCAAGCTTGACATTGACAAAGCAGAGCAGCTTGAGCTTGTAAAGAACCTGCTCAAGACACTTAATGCAGAAAAGCAGGAAGGTGAGCGCAACATTGACTTTGAGAGCCGGCTAAAGCAAGAAGCGATAGACACAATAAAGCTAGACAAAGAATTTAATTAGATCAAAAGCAAAACACCTGCAACAAGCAGTATGATTGCCAGAATTCCGTGATATATATAATTACCTAAATAAGAAATAAAAAAAGATTAGTGCCCAAATATCTGCATCTCTTTGTCTGTGTTGTATCTCTCAACAAACTGCACCAGAGCTGGCTTATGGTCAGGCCTGAATTTTGTGGTTTTGGCAAGCTCATTGCCAGGAACTGACTTAATGTACTCCCATGCCTGAGAGGAAATCTCGTCTGAAGCCCTTAACTCATCTCCTTTTGCGCGATACATGAAATATTCGCACATCTCTGTCTGCTCAGGATGAACCACTGGCATTTTCGCGAATAACTTCAGCCTTGCAGGGTCAATCTCTGCTCCCTGTTCTTCTCTCATGCCGCGCAGTGCCGCATTATAATACCCCTCTCCAACCTTGACATGCTCAGAAACACTAACATCACCCATTAAGGCAAACATATCCTTATTTGAACTCCTAGTTGGAACCAAAAGTTCATGTTCACTATTAACAATAAAAACATTAACGCCCCTGTGATATAGTCCAGGGATTCTATATTCCCCATGGCATTCTAACCTGTACATCACAAGATTGCCAGCATCAACAATTACTGGCTCGTCATTCTGGTCAAAGATCTGTAACAATTCAAACATGTCTTTGTCTTTTTTATTCTCTTGAATGTTTGAGTATCCAAGGGCTGTGGCAAGTGTAATTCCAGGTGGCCTATAGAAAAAAGTAATCCCGTTTTTTTGACCAGCTTCCCTAGCCATTTGCTCCAATTCCTGTTTTTGTAATTGCATATTCTTCACCTTGTGTATTAGGTTACTTAAAAGTAGTAAACCATATATATAAATGTTTCGTTATAGGTAGTTATCAGAAGTCAATGCTCTTTTAGGATTAGACTATCTAAATGTTTACGAACATAGCCACATAAAAATACTGTTTTTTGAAGTTTATCCAATACATCATCATCATCGTGCACATTTACTCCAACTGTTGTTACCCTTGGATTATACTTAGAGAGAAACTTATCAGCAAAAATAAGTCCCTCTTGAAGTTTTTTAATCTCTTCTCTTACCTCATATACGCGTTTAGACATATTATCACCCAAAAAGAAAATTCTAAGAAGAAGTATAAATATTTATTGCTTCTGAGATTTTTTGCTCATGTTTCTCTTCAAAACCACCCATTGCAAAATG
>JAFCCF010000022.1 GCA_017610325.1 Candidatus Aminicenantota bacterium
GTTGCCTGCATCAGACCGAACCCGGATGACGTATGTTACGCAGAAAGATGGTATCACGGAGGCACGGCAGCAGGACAAAAACTATACAAACAACTACAAAAACAGCAAACATAAACTTTTTATACTTCTTTCTTTATTTTTTTTATTATGAAAATATGTGGTATTGATGAAGCAGGCAGAGGTCCAGTCATTGGGCCAATGGTGATGTGCGGCTTGTGCATTGATGAGAAAGATGAGCAAAGGCTACAAAATCTTGGTGTGCGCGATTCAAAGCTGCTTTCAGCTGCAGTGAGGGAAAGGCTTTACAGGAATCTAACAGAAAATTTCAAATACAAAGTTATAGTTGTAGAGCCAGAAGAGATTGATGCAACACTATGGTCAAAGAAAACCAACCTGAACTGGCTTGAAGCTGACAAGTCAATTGAAATTATCAACTCATTGAATCCAAAAAAAGTATTTGTTGACTGCCCAAGCCAGAACATAGCAAAGTACACTGAATATATCCAGAAAATGGTCAAGGCTAAGGTTATAGCAGAGCATCATGCTGAGGATAAGTTCCTGACAGTTGCAGCAGCATCAATCATAGCTAAGGTTACAAGAGACAATAAAATTGAAGGTATCAAGAAAAAGTACAATATTGAATTTGGTTCTGGTTATCCTTCTGACCCTGCTACAGTTGAATTTCTCAAGAAAAACTATAAGAAATATCCCCTATTTAGGAAGAGCTGGGCACCTTACCAGAATGTAATTAAGCAGAAAAACCAGAGCAAGCTCAACGATTTCTGAAGCAAAAAGCTTAAATACTAATGAATACCCCAAAACTACATTAATATAGATATATCTACACAATGACCCAGATAAAAAAGATGGTGATGAGTGGTTTTAAGAGTTTTGCCACTAAGACTGAATTAGTGTTTGGGGATAACTTTAACTGTGTTCTTGGGCCAAATGGCTGCGGTAAGTCAAATGTGATAGATTCTCTGTGCTTTGTACTTGGAAAAGGCTCTACAAAAGAGCTCAGGGCAGAAAGGGCAGCTAACCTAATCTATAATGGCGGCAAGACAAAACAGCCTGCAAAAGAGGGCTCTGTTTCAATTTATTTCGATAACTCTGATAAATCATTTCCAACTGAGGAAAAGGTTGTCAAGATTACCAGGATAGTCAGGCAGACCGGGCAGTCAAAGTATAAGATAAATGACAAGGTAAGAACAAGGCAGGAAGTCTTGGACCTGCTTTCAATTGCAAGGGTTGACCCAGACGGCTATAACATTATTCTGCAGGGAGATATTGAGAAATTTGTCAATATGCCTACAGTGAAGAGAAGAGAAATAATTGAGGAAATTTCTGGGATTGGAATATATGAGAATAAAAAGAACAAGGCAATAAATGAGCTGAACAGGGTTGAGGAAAAGCTCAACAATGCACAGATAATTCTCAGTGAAAGAAAAACCTATCTTGATGAACTAAAGAATGAAAGAGACCAGGCACTAAAGTTTAAAGGGCTTGACGAAAAGATTAAACAAAACAAGGCAACTGTGCTTGATTATGAGATTAAGAAGAAAAAGTCAGAGTTTGTGAAGTTTGAGAAAGATATCCAGAACCAGAAAGATATTGTCAAGAAGCTGTATGAAGAGATAGGTAGCATTAATAAGAACATTGCTGAAAAGAGGCAGGCTATCCAGAAAATAAACAAAGAGATTGAGGAAAAAGGTGAGAAAAAACAGCTTGCCATCCACAAACAAGTTGAGCAACTGAAAGAAGATGTTATCAAAAACAGGGCAAGAATTGAGGTTTGCAATGGCGAGGTTAAGAAAGTTATAGACAGGAAAGAGCAGCTGCAGAAAACACTTAGCGATAACCAACAAAGGATGGATAATCTCATAAAGGAGAGGCAGGAGCTTGTCAAGGCAAAGCAGGACAAGGAAAAGCAGATGCAGGACCTGCATCAGAAGATACAGGCTTTCAGAAAGAAGAGCAATATTGGGGACCTGTCTGAACTTGATGCAGAGATTGAGAAATATGACACGCAGGCTGAGGAAAAGGAAAAAGAAGTGCAGAAATACAGGACAGAGCAGCAGGAATTATTAAGAAGCAAGGATCGGATCGAGATTCAGATTGAAAGTATTGATGAGAAGATATACAAAGTCAAGGAGATTGAGAAAGAGCACAAGAAAGAGTTGGACAAGCTTAAACAACTTAAGGATGAGTTTAAGCAGGCAACACTTGAGCTTAACAAGAGGCTTGATGAGGACAGCAGCCTTGCGCTGCAGATAAGAGATAAAAAGGACAAGCTGGAAAAGATTAGCGAGATTATTACAAGGCTCAGGGCAAAAACCATTGAGTCAAGAGAGGCAGTTTCTGCCAATATTGCGGTTAAGACAATCCTTAAGAACAAACAACGCTTTGGAGATGTGTACGGCACAGTGTCGCAGCTTGGAAGCGTGGACAGCAAGTATGCACTAGCGCTTGAGATTGCAGCTGGTCCGAAGATTAACTCTATTGTTGTCGGGAATGATAAGATTGCAGCTGATTGTATCAAATACCTGCGAAGCCAGAAGCTCGGGGTGGCAACATTCCTTCCATTGAATAAAATACAAGAGCCAAGGACAGACGCAAAGATTAAGACATACCTGAAAGCAAATGGCGTGCATGGCCTGACAACAAATCTAGTCAATTTTGACTCAAAATTCAAAAAAGTATTTAATTATGTGTTTGGAAACACAATTATTGTTGATGATATTAATGTTACAAGGCGCATTGGCATTGGAAATGCGAGGATGGCAACGCTTGATGGTGACATTGCTGAGTTAAGTGGCGCAATGCGAGGGGGATTCAGGCAGAAAAAAGGCGCCAGCTTTAAGCAAAAAGGTGCAGATGAGGAACTGAAAAAGGCCGAGAATGAAGAAGCGCAGCTGCAGAATGTTCTTTCAACACTTATGAACCGGAGAGAGGAGAACGAGAACCTTATTACTGAGCTTAGGCAGAAAAAAGGAAACCTTGAGGGCGAGACAATAAAGATTGAAAAGAGCCTGCACATTGATTCAAAGGATGTTGATGCTTCTAAGAAAGTCAAGGGTGATTTTGAAAAAGAGTTTATGGATGTTAACAAGCAACTAGAAGTTGTGGAAAACAACATTTCCGAGGTTAACAAAAAGCTTGCTGAGATTAAGGTTAAGAAACAACAGGTTAGGGAGAAGGTATCTGGGCTAAGGGACCCAAGGAAACTTGCTGAGCTCAATGCATTTGACCAGAAAAAAGACGAACTCAAAGAAGAGATAACAACCCTAACTGGGGAAATAAAGAATATTGGGGTGCAGATTGAAATCATCTTTGGTCCAGAGGAGCAGAACACTCTCAAGATTATCAAGCAGCATGACAAGGAGCAGGAAGACTTTAAGCAGGAGATTAATGAACTTAGGGCTGCGATGAGCAAGCAGACAAAAAAGCTGAAGGATAAGGAAAAAGCAGAAGAGGAGTTTGGTAAGAAATTCAAGAGCTTGTTTACCAAGAAAAACACATTAAATGAAGATATTCAGAAAGTTGAGCGGGATATCATAAGAAAAGAAGAACAGATTAACAAGTTTGATGAAAAAGCAAGTGACAAGGCAATCCTTAATGTTAGAATTAAGGCAGAGCTTGCTGGCCTGGAAACAGAGTTTAAGAAGTATGAAGGTGTACAGCTTGTCAAGAAATCCCTTGAGCAGCTGAAAAAGGAGATTACGCAGTATGAGAACATGGTAGAGCAGATGGGTACTGTTAATATGCGTGCCTTGGAAGCATATGAAAATATTGAGAAAGAATACAACCAACTCATCCAGAAAAAAGAAAAGCTTGCAGGCGAGAAAGAGGATGTTTTCAAGATGATGGATGAGATTGAGATAAAGAAAAAAGACCTTTTCATGAAAACCTTTAACATAATTACCCAGAATTTCAAGACAATATTTTCAGAATTATCAACAAAGGGAGATGCTTTCCTTGAGCTTGAGAACCCAGAGAGTGTGTTTGACGGCGGTGTCAGGATAAAGGTTAGGATTACAAGCAAGAAATTCCTTGACATTCGCAGCCTGAGCGGTGGTGAAAAGACCCTGACTGCTCTGGCATTCATATTCTGTATCCAGGAGCATGAGCCTGGCCCATTCTATGTGCTGGATGAGGTTGATGCTGCCCTGGACAAGAGAAACAGCGAGCTGTTTGCAAAACTGATTGCAAAGTACAGCAGGAATGCACAATACCTTATCATAAGCCACAATGATGGTGTTATAAGCGAGGCTGACAATCTCTACGGCGTAACAATGAACCAGCATGGCATGTCAAAAGTCGTGAGTCTTAGAATTTAAAACTGCTCAATTAGAAGTTCTATGTCTTTTACTGTTCTGTCCCAGTTAAATGTGCGCTCTGCAGTCCTTCTTGCCCTTTGGCCTAGAACTTTTATATGTGTTGGATGCTTGAGCAGCGCATCCAGCTTGAGCCTGAGCACTGTACTGTTCTTTTTTGGAAAGAACAAGCCGTTCTTCTTGTTCTTGATATAACGTTTTATATAACCGTTTGGAGTAACAAGCACTGCACATCCACATGCCATTGCTTCAATTGTGGCTATACTTGTTGTTTCTGTTAGAGAGGGGAGTACGAATATATCCATTGCCTGCAGATAAGGCACAACATCATCCTGAAATCCTACATGCTTTACATTCTTTGCAGTGCTGAATTTCCCTTCAATATCCTTGAGCCCCCCACCTACTATGAGTAGGGTTGTGTTATCCCATTCAGCCTGTAGGTTATTGAATGCTTCTAGGAGCGTTAGCAGGTCTTTTTCCCTGGCAATTCTTCCAACATAGCCAATCACTGTCCTGTCTGTGTCTATGCCAATCTTTTGCTTGGCTCTCTTCTTGTCTTCAGGAGGGACAAACCTCTTTGTGTCAAGCCCTAAACGGACAATAACTGTTTCTGGTCTTCTTATTCCATGCTTTTTGAGCATCTCCTTCTGTTCAAGGTAAGGGCACATGAGCAGACTGCATTTGTTATAGAAGTGTTTTGCATAAACCCTGCCCAATACCTTTGCCAAAAACTTAAAGCGTTTAATACCCGCAGGAAAGAGCTCCCATTCAATCAAGTGCATGTAAGCTAAGACTGGCTTTTTTTTCCTATTTGCATATTTTATTGCAGCATCACCAATCGGACCAAGTGATTGGTTAAATACAACATCAGCTTTCTCAACCTCTTGCTTTACAACCTTGAGCTTCGGCCTTGCAGTGTAGAAATCTCCAACCTTTATTTTAATAAGTGGGAATTGTATCAGCTTAAATCCCTCTGGTTTGTATTCCCCATAATTAGGGCCAATAACTGTTATGTCATATTTATGCTTTAACTTTGGGATTACCTCTGAGAGAAATACGGTAACGCCGTCCCGTTTAGGCAAAAACGAGTCAGTGGCAATAAGGACTTTCTTTTTTGTCATCTTAATTTTGAAAAAACTTCTGCAAATTTGAAACCATTATTTAAGCCGTTGATAAAATCTTTTAGGTAGACGCTCCAAAGTAGCGAGAAGATGGTGATCTGTTGGCTCTTATGACACTTTAATGCCTTAATCTTTGTCTTGAATGTGTCTGAGATGTCAACAACAAGCTTGGCTTCATCTCTTCTTTTTATCTTGAGCGGGTTCCAGACTTCAAATGTATATACATCACACTTGTACTTAATTTGGTTGAGTATTTTAAGTATGATATTGTGCACTGCTCTGTGGTCTGGGTGCGGGTCACCCTGCGAGTGCATGAATATCTTAGATGGCTTTTTTTCTTTTATGAGCTCAATCAGCTTCTTTTTTGCATCACCCTCAACCTGTTCAGCAACTTTTTGGTCATCTAGGCCAAGGTACAAAATATTTTGGCAGCCAAGCACTTTACATGCTTTTTCAGATTCTCTTATTCTCATATCAATTGTAACCTCTTTCTGAAGCCAGGGATGGCTTTTTTCGCCGTGTGAGAATATAACTGTAATTATCTTCTTTTTTTGCTGTGCGTACTTTACCAAGGTGCCACCAGCACCAAAAATTTGGTCATCATTGTGTGCGCAGAAAACAAGCACTGTTTCTTTAGCCATATAAATGGATTAGAAGCTGTTACTTAATATAATTTTCTGTTAAAATGAATGCGCCAGCCGGGCAAAACTCTCCTAAAACAGTATATTGCAAAAATCAGAGATTATTCCAGAGAAAATATTAGATCTAGTATGGGGTTTCTATTCAATTAAAAGGTGGTCCAATATTTTTATATTAATATTGTTTTTATACATAACAATTCCGGATTTCCTTCAATCTTTTTGAAAAAGCTTCCACTAGACACTGGACAAGTGCGCGTGAGGTTTATATAGTTCTAAACCATTGAAAAAGAGGACACGCAAAACTGCTAAATTGTAATTTTTGCCTTTGGCAAAAATCACTTATGCAGTATTGCTTAACGTCCTCTTTTTTGAGGAACTCCAAACTTAAACAAGAAGTTAAGTTTGGAGGTGATTGATATGAAAATCCAAAGATTGAATAAAAAAGAGCTTGAAGAAATTACTAAACTTACAAAAATAGGCAAATCCTTAAATGAGATAACAAGAATTGTTGGTAGAAGTAAAACAACAGTTTACTATCACTTTAGAAAAATTAAAGGGAAAACAATCAAGCCAATTGTGTTGAAGTCCCAAGACGAAGAATTGATTGGAGAATTTATAGGTGTATTTGCAGGAGATGGCTGTTTACATAAAACAAAGAATTACAATTATCGAGTCCATTTGTATTTTAACAAGACTGAACATCAATATGTTAAAGATTTAAAGAAGATACTGTACACCCTTTTTGGTAAATTTCCTTGGACGTTTGATCGAGGAGATATTTTCATGTTGACTTATAGTTCAAAGAGATTACACCTTTTTATTAAATACTATCTCACTTGGGAAAAAACTGGAAGGAAGAGTCATTCAGTACATCTAGCTAAGAGAGATCATAGCAAGGAATTCAAGATTGGTTTCTTAAGAGGTCTCATTGATAGTGATGGTTACTTAACAGATAATAAAATCCAGTTTGCAACAAGTTCCCCATGTTTAGCTAACGATATAAAATGTTTTCTAGAAGACTTAAGGATTGATTATCATTATCATCTCTATGAGGAAAAAAGAGAGAACAGGGTTAATATGAATCACATAAGCATCAGAAAAAATGAGAGAGAAAAGTTCTTTAATATTATCAAACCAAGAGAATTGAAAAATTTGAATGCGTCGGCCGGGATTTGAATTTCCGGACACAGGCTAAAACCAGTGTCTCCCGGATATACGGCTTGGAAGGCCGCAGTCATTTCCAGCAACCTTTTGTTGAGTGGGACTGAGCATAGCGAATGTCGCACGGTTTTGCCCAGTCTTTTCTCAAAAGGCTGTAGCCGTTAGACCACCGACGCATATGGGAATTGAATCTAAGAGTATTTATAAGGATTTCGCTCTGATAAGGCTTTTGAACCTAGACATGAACTTTTTTAGATCTTTGGTATTGACGCAAGCTCCGACTGCATGTTCATGCCCACCGCCATACCCTTCAATTCCTTCTAGGGCTTGTTTTAGTATTGGGGGTAGGAGATAGTTGCTAGCCCTGACTGAGAACTTGACCTCGCCGTTTTTCTCTCTTCCAACAATAATTATTTTGTCTGGGAAATTATATAGAATCTCATTTGAGAGGTCTTTTGTAAAGCTCATCTTGCCAGAGGGGTAGATAAAAACAAGGAACCTGCTCTTTGTCTTGCACGCTTTCCCCTCTTTGAGCATGGAATCATACTCTGCTTCGACTTTCTTGCATTTTTTCATGACAAATGTTGCTTGTGGGGTCTTGCTTTGAAGCAGTTCATATGGGTCTTCCACTCTTGTGAGCACCTTGACGCACTTGTAGACATTATTTATAGCACCCTTCAGTATAAATGAGAATATTTTGACAAGCTGTCCAAGTTTTGAAGCAAAATAGATGTCTGCAGGTGACTTGAAATCATTTTCGATGAGTTTTGGATATTTTTTCATCAATTTTTCCAGATATCCTGGAATTCTCCAGTCACCAACTGCCCCAACAGTTGCAATCCACTCATCCTGTTTAACCACTTCATAGCACATTTCTGTGGTTGACATATTCTCATTGTTTTGCAGCCTTGGGTTAAAGTATTTTACACCTGTTTTTTTCTCATTACCATGGTGATCTATGTATATCACTGGCACCTTAATCTGCTCCAGAAAATCCTGGTCAACAACAGGCACGTCAAGGATAAATACCTTATCTGGGTCATATTCCTCTATTTTTCTCAGAAAGGATGCATTAAGAGAGCTTGCCTTAACAACAACACCATTTCCTTCCTTTTTATACCTATATAGGAGCAGGAAGCTGCTTAGGCCGTCAGGATCATCATCAAAGAAATAGACCGGAGATTTACATGAATCAAGCTCTTCTCTTATCTGCGAAATCTCTTGTTTTGTAAGGGCCATTTTTACACCACATAAAAAAACATACAGCAGGTCATACCAGGTTACAACACATATTTATAGGTTTTGTTTACTATTTTACCACTAAATAGTAGCTAAAAACCAAAAGCTTTATATATTACTACTTTATACTACCCAGTACGAATTTAAAATGAAGCTAAAATTATCTGTATCAATGGACCCTGAACTCGTCAATAAAGCCGAGGAAAAGGTAAAGGAAGGTACATTCAGGAACAAGAGCCATATAATCGAATTTGCGTTAAAGCACCTACTGGAGGAAAATGATGAGTCTTGAAAAGATTGTTCGTGAAGTGAAGAATGCAACAAAGGCCCCAAAAAGGGCATTTGACATGTACTTTGAGCCGGCAATAGCTTGGCTTGCTGGTCAAGCTATATACCTTAAGGCAGCTGATGAAGCACTGAACAAGGTTTCTCAAATTGTAGATAAGAATGAGGGTCCTGCCATGTTGGGCACTTATGTAGGATTAGGTGGATTATGGTTTCTATATAACAAGGTCGTTAAGCGTGTTGCTAAGTCCATATATAATCGTCATAAGAAGAAGATGGAAAAGGTACCATATAAGACCAGAAAGCAACTCAAGCATCCGCGTAACAGGGAATTTACAGGTATGAATAGGAGAAGTTTTCTTAAGACTCTAGGAATACTTGGTGGAGCTGTAGCTGCACAGCCAGTTCTTAAGCTGGAAAAATCTCTTAGTAATTTTCGTTGGGATGGTCAGAGAGTTTTGGATGCTTTTGCTAGAGAGCAGGATATTATGCAGCACCAGATAGAGGATTTTAAGAGACTTGATATTACACCTCCAAGTATGGCATTTAAGATGCCTGCTGATTTAAATCTTGTTGAAGTAAGGGGATCTAATATTTTCTCAAAGCGTGGTAAGTTTTTGAGAACCTACCGTTGGGACCAAATAATCTCTAGCATTGAGAAAAAACATGGAATTCAGCAGGGGCTGATTGCTGGACTTATTATGAGAGAGAGTTATGGTAATCCATTACAGCTAAACTCACGCTCAGACGGTGGAGCTGGTCTTATGATGTTCCAGCCTGGAACTGCTAAGCTTTATGGTCTAAAGACACATGGAGATTCAAGTGTCACAGGAAGGGACAGAAACCACGGTCTTAAGCTTAAGAAACTTGTAAGAGAACATAACTGGGATTATATGAAGCTTTCAGGACTTGATGAAAGATTTGATGTCTTTAAATCTATAGATGCAGGAGCACGTTATATTAGGGATATGGAGAAGAAATATGGCACTTGGGACAAAGCTCTGTCAGCTTATAACAGGGGCACTCCTACAAGATCTCCAAAGAATACAGAGCACGTTAAAATGACAAGATTGTATCAGGAATTTTATTTGGAACAGCTAAAGAACCGTGGGCATTCAATTGATAAGGGATTGTTAGAAGAACTTGAGGTAGGTAATGGACTTTACTTTGAGTTTATAAGGGTTCGCGATGATAGGAAATATGTGTATAAGCATATGGTAATAAGAGGGGAGAATCCTACAGTTATCTCAAGCAATTTTAATAAATGGGTCAAGAAGAAAAAATTCAAATTCATAGAATCAGACTACCGTAATGTCAAGGATGCAAACGGTAATTATATTGGCTCAAAGATATTTCCTGAGAAGCCTGTTTATATAGTGGCAACTCCTAAGAAAAAATAATCTTTTTTACTTAAGTTTAATCAAAAACTTTTTATTCTTTCTTTATTACTTGCTTTTTATGAACATTAAATGTCTTAGATGTAAGGGTGCAGAACCACTTGCCAATTGCGGTAGAACATTCTGTCCAATAGTTGCAAAGGCAGAAAGCATGTTTAAGGTTCAGGACAGGCAGATTGGGGAGAATTTTTCTGGCTCTGCACCAACACCTTTTGTTGGCAGGTATGGCTACCCGTATGTAAATGTTGGAATATTGTCCACAGCAGAACATGAGAAGGATGCCTGGCTGTATGATGCCCCAAAATATTGGTCAGAGCATGATTTTGATATCCGTTCTTTGATTGACTTGCGCTCTGCACTGATTAATTCAAGATTCAAGGCTTCTGTAAAGCAGACCAACAAGTTCCTTGATATAAGCAAGGAGGTTGGGATTGCAGAGAAGCCAGTTGAAGTTGAAGTGCAGCTTGAGAAAAAGCCCAGCTTTAGGCTAAGCAAGCAGGCTGGTATGGCCCCAACAGGCCCAAATGCAAAGCTAAAGCATGCTGAGATTACATCAAATCCGAAAATTGACAGAAAAGTTGACAAGGTTGTGTCTGATACAGACCTGAAAGCTAGGGATGGTGTAATCTACCTGTATGAGCATGAATTTGATGAGAACACACTTAGCAGGATTCTCTCAGTAGGTGAGCTTGGACTTAAGCATAATAGAAAGCTGGTTCCGACAAGATGGAGCATCACTGCAACTGATGACATGCTTGCAAAACATCTGCTTGATGAGATTAAGGATTTTCCAGCAGTAGATTATCTTGCATATTTTGGCAGCTACCTTGGAAATTATTACCTTATCATGTTATTTCCTGAGGTATGGAGCTATGAATTGTTTGAGATGTATGCACCTAACACAAGTTGGAATATTGACAAGCAAATCAATTACACAACAGACCATGAGCCATACAATGGCAGAAAAACATATGCTGAAAATTGTGCAGGAGGATATTATAGTGTAAGGCTTGCAGTGCTCGAGCATCTTAGGAAAATCAAAAAGCAAGCATCTGTTTTGACACTGCGTTTTATTACAGGAGAATATGCTGTTCCACTTGGCGTGTGGGTGACACGTGAGGCAGCAAGAAAGGCAATGAACCGCAAGCCAATTGAGTTTGCATCAAAAGAACTCATGCTTAAGTATACTGCAGCATTAATCAAGAAGAAGTTTGGGTTTGACATCAACAGCATGCTTGCAAACAGTGTCCTGCTAAAGAACATAAAGTATCAGAGAAAGATTCTGGAGTTCATTTAAGCTTTTTCTTCATCTCTTCAAGCTCTTCTAGGAAGCGTTTTATTGTCTTGACAATATGCTCTGGCTGTGTCTTGAGGATGTCAGCTGTTTTCTGCAGTGCATCGCCTTTGAATATTTCCTTTGAAACAAGCTGCAGCTCGTCAAGGTCAAGCTCGCGCTTCTTTTTCATAGCTTTTCTTACAATCTTCCATTTGCTGAAAAGTTCCTCTGTCCGTGCAGGTACTTCCTGTATCTTAACACCGAGGATATTAGCTGCTTCACCAATTATGTCAAGTTCTTTCTTATCAGCTAGCTTTGCTGCACTGCCAGCTACAAATGTCAATCGTATAATACCATCCTGAATCTTTGTTGATTTCAGGAGCTTAATCTCGCCAACCTCCGAGGTGTTCTTGACATGCGTTCCGCCACATGCTTCAACATCAACCTTGTCAATGTCAACAATTCTTATCTGGTTGCCTGGCACAGCACCTCCTTGGTATATACGCAAACCGTATTTTCTCTCAGCCATATCCCTATCCAAGAAGCTGAGCTTTACTGAATGATTTTCCTTGACAATTTTGTTTGCAATTTTTTCAATCTTATCATCTTCTTCAGGAGTCAGGCTCCGGTAATGTGTAAGGTCAATGTGCGCTTTTTCAACTGTTTTCTTTGCGCCAGCTTGATTTATATGCTTTCCAAGCACTCTTCTTGCCGCTGCATTCACAATATGGGTTGCAGTATGGTTTTGGGATAACTGCTGCCTTGTCCAGAAGTCAATCTCTGCATAAACCTCATCGCCCTCCTTAAATTTTGGCTCTTTTTCCATAACATGTACTATATACGGTCCCTGCTTGAACACACTAGCAACAAGTTCTGAGCTGATGACTCCCAGGTCATGCAGTTGCCCGCCCGAGGTTGGATAAAAATAAGTGTGGTTAAGCAGCACATTGTTTCCTATTATTTTGATAACCTTTGCGCCAAACTTGACTTTTCTGTAATCTTCAAAGTAAAGTGCTTCTGTTTCCTTTAGTCCTGATAAAGGCAATTCTTCTTGTTTCTCTGTTGCAGCTGTTTGCTCTTCTTTCTCATGCATATCAGCAACCATTGCAAAGAAATTGTCAGGCACATCAACTTGCTTGCCAAGTTTTTGTGCCTCTTCTTCTATCAGTTCAGGTGATATTCCCTGGCTATCATACAGCTTCAGCAGTTTCTTTTCAGTAATCTTTGTGTTAATCAGGTTTGCAACTATTTGCTTAGATTTCTGCTTTGTAAGCTCAAATTTGCTAATTTCAACTTCCAATATCTTGCTAACCTCATCAAGGTTCTTGCTTAGCTCAGGGAACAATGGTTTAAGATAATCAGCATGCCACCTACACACATCTGGCAGGTGTATATCCCATTCATATTTCTGGATAAAACTCAGTGCCCTTCTCAGAATAACCCTCAGGTTATAGCCCCCGCCAACATTGCTTGGCAGTGCACCGTCACTGAGCGCAACAAGCAGCGCGCGTGCATGTTCACCAATTGAATACATTGCTGCTAAAGGCAGTATGTCTGACCTGAGTTCATCAACATCCATGTCAACTTTTTTTGCCACCAGCTTCCACTGCTTATCAATATCATCAACCTCATCAATGTTAAGATAGGAAGCATAAGGAAGGAACCTTCGTATCAACTCATTATCAACCTTTGTTCCAGTTATAGATTTAAGTTTTTTGCAAACTGTTGGAAAAACAGCTTCATAGCTTGTTGCTTTTGGGTTTAGGAACCATGCATTTCTCTCATGGCCCATGCCCATATCCAGAACACGCAGTTTAAGTTCTTTATTTCCTTTTGGAGTTTGCTGGTAGAGCATGTAAACTTGGTTGCCTAGTTCAAGACCTCGCGAGAAATATTCCATGCATGGACCAAAATTACCGCCACCTGCCCAGGCATCCTCATGATATGTTATCTCATTATTTGGCAGGCCAATGCCTTTCCTGAGCCAGTTATGTATGTCTATGAAAAACTGGTCTTGGTCAAAGTCCTGCTTTGGCAGGAATGCATGCTGTCCTATCATCACAAACCCTACAAAATGCGCGCCTGTAATTCCAACATTATCAATATCATTGAATCTAAGACAAAATTGAGGTACAACAAGTGGATTTGCAGGTGGCTTTACCTCGCCGGTTACCACATATGGCTGGAAATCGTAGATAGAAGCCTGGACAAAGTCAGTATCATCCCTCCAGCGGGCTACTACGGGGTAGCGTGGGATTGGTGAATACCCCCATTTCTTGAATAATCTTGCAAATTCTTTCCATGTTTCAATATAATCCAATTTTTTCTTTGTTGGATTGTTCTCAAAGAACCTGAACCCTCCAGAGCATGCAGGGTCACCGCACACATTCTGTTTTTCATTAGATGTCCAGAAATATGTACCGCAGTCACACCGCTTCCTGACAAAACCTTCATCTCTTAGGACTTTTACAGAATAATATTTCTCAGGCTCTTTGCTGGCCTTAAGCTTAAATTCCTTCTTTACTTCCTTATCTGGCTTCATATTAAAACAAAAGCTGTTTTTAGTTAATAAAATTATTGTTTTTTAGACAATTTCTCAAAGCCTGTCTTGATTTTGTCAAAATTTGAGAAGTATTTATCAGCAATTTCGTACAAGGCCTGCATCTTCTGCCTTGTATCTAGTTTACTGAACTCAGGCAGCTCTCCTTGCACTAGCTCATTGTCAAAGTCATAGAAAATTTTTCTAAAGAACATAACAAAGAGCTGGTCTTTGAAAGGAAGATTTGATTTTTTCAGCCTGCCAAGGAAATTGTTCCACTCCTCTGCCATCTCATTAAGCTCATTGGGGATCTGGTCAATCCATTCCTTAATAGTTTGTTTTTTTCCTGACTCAAAACCTGTACAGCCCTTGTCAGGCAGCAAATATATTGTTTTTCCATCTTCAAAATATCTCCCTACTGGAAAAGTCCTGCACCTTACTGGTCTTGCCTCATAAATTGTGCACGTTTTCTTATTAAATTTACAGATTGGGTTTGTCCTGAGAGAACATCTCAGAATACCATTGTCATCAAAAAGAAAAGATGCGTAATTATCAAGGAACTCTGATGTTGGTATATTAAGATGAGAGCAGATGTTCATAATGTCAAATGGATACAAAACTATTTTTTCAATAGTACAGCAAAAAGCACACTTCTTGCATTTGAATGCAAACTTCTTTGTTGCTGGCTTGACGCTGAACTTTGTTGGCATGATACAAAGAACAGATTGATTGTATAAATATCTTTGCGTAAATTATTTATACCTGTTTTCGAACAACACAGAGCTGAGTTTCTGGACCTCGTTGGTTATTGGGCTTGTTATTCTAATAGCAACACATTACGCAA